>NZ_JBSFTY010000026.1:0-96053 GCF_053591515.1 Streptomyces sp. NPDC003011 | reverse complement strand
CAGTTGCACTCGTGTCACGCAAGACGGTCTATCGGAACGGACCGCGCCGCGAAGGCGCATCACGCAAATTGATCACGACTCGATACGCGCCCTAGTCCTCCTCCGTCGCCAGGCCCGCCGCCGCCTCGTGCATGGCCAGTTCCAGCAGGGCCGGGTCGGTGAGGGTGCCGGAACCGTCCGGGGGGACCAGCCAGCGGACGCCTCCGGTGGTACGGCCCGGGTAGGGCACGACGATCCAGGTGCCGGCGCCCGCCGTGCGGATGCCGGTGCCGATCCAGCGGGCCGCGGTGCCCGGCGGGACGAGGAAGCCCATCCGGGCGTCGCCGAAGTCGACGAGCACGGGGCCCGGCCGGCCGAGGATGCGGGTGAGGACGTCGAGGGTGCGATAGCCGAGTCCGCCCGGCAGGATCAGTACGTCCCAGGCCCTGCCCGCGGGCAGGAGCGCCACCCCGAGGGGGCTGCGCTCCCATTCCCAGCGGCAGGCCTCGGGGTCGGGTGCGACGGATGCGAGCCACTCCACCGCCGTCTTCGCCCCAGCCATGAGGGGACCTCCCTGTTCTGTCGTGGACGCGCGTCACGTCATGGGAGAGAGGGAGGTCCCGGGCAGGCATTACGCGGGTTCCGGCACCCCGTTGGAGTGAACCGGGCCACAGCGCGGCACAGGAGCGTCAGCTGTCGAAGCCCAGCCCGAGCCGGTCCAGCGTCCGCAGCCACAGGTTGCGCCGGCCCCCGTGCGCGTCCGCCCGCGCCAGCGACCACTTGGTGAGCGCGATGCCCGTCCAGGCGAACGGCTCCGGCGGGAACGGCAGAGGCTTCTTGCGGACCATCTCCAGCGAGGTGCGCTCCGTCGCCTCCCCCGCCAGCAGGTCCAGCATCACGTCGGCGCCGAACCGGGTCGCCCCGACGCCCAGGCCCGTGTAACCCGCCGCGTAGGCCACCCTGCCGTCGTGGGCGGTGCCGTAGAACGCCGAGAAGCGGGAGCAGGTGTCGATCGCGCCGCCCCACGCGTGGGTGAAGCGGACCCCCTCCAGCTGCGGGAAGCAGGTGAAGAAGTGCCCGGCGAGCTTGGCGTACGTCTGCGGGCGGTCGTCGTACTCGGCGCGCACCCGGCCGCCGTACGGATAGATCGCGTCGTAACCGCCCCACAGGATCCGGTTGTCCGCGGACAGGCGGAAGTAGTGGAACTGGTTCGCCGAATCCCCGAGGCCCTGGCGGTTCTTCCAGCCGATCGATGCCAGCTGGTCGGCCGTCAGGGGCTCGGTCATCAGCGCGTAGTCGTAGACCGGGACGGTGTACGCCCGGACGCGTCTGACCAGGTTCGGGAAGATGTTCGTGCCGAGGGCGACCTGGCGGGCACGGACCCGGCCGTACGGCGTGCGGACGGCCATCCCGGCGCCGTACGGCTTCAGGGTGAGCGCGGGCGTGTGCTCGTGGACGCGCACGCCGAGCGCGACGCAGGCCCGCTTCAGGCCCCAGACGAGCTTGGCCGGGTTGAGCATGGCCACGCCCCGGCGGTCGTACAGGCCCGCCTGGAAGGTCGGGGAGGCCACCTGCTCCCGTACGGCGTCCGCGTCCAGGAAGTCCACGCCGTCGGCGAGGCCCTCGCGCCGCATCTGCTCGTACCAGTCACGCAGTTCCCGCGCCTGGTACGGCTCGGTCGCCACATCGATCTCGCCGGTGCGCTCGAAGTCGCAGTCGAGGCCGTACCGGGTGACCGCCCGCTCGATCTCGTCGAGGTTGCGGGCGCCCAGCTCCTGGAGTCTGTGGATCTCGCCGGGCCAGCGGGCGAGGCCGTTGGGCAGGCCGTGGGTGAGGGAGGCGGCGCAGAAGCCGCCGTTGCGGCCGGAGGCGGCCCAGCCCGCCTCGCGGCCCTCCAGCAGGACGACGTCGCGCTGCGGGTCGCGCTCCTTGGCGAGGAGCGCGGTCCACAGTCCGCTGTAGCCGCCGCCGACGACCAGCAGGTCGCAGGTCTCGGAGCCGGTGAGCGCGGGCTCCGGGCGGGGCCTGCCGGGGTCGTCCAGCCAGTACGGGACCGGCTGGGCGTCGGAGAGGGACTCGGTCCAACGGCTCATGGCGCTCGGGGCCATGATGTCAACTCCCTACGGTGTGGTCGTCTACGCCTTGTGCTTGGTGCGGCGGTTCCCGATGACCATCGAGACCAGGACGGACAGGACGGCGACCAGGAACATGGCCGTACCGATGACGTTGATCTGCACGGGTGTTCCGCGCTGTGCCGAGCCCCAGACGAACATGGGGAAGGTGACGGTCGAACCCGCGGTGAAATTGGTGATGATGAAGTCGTCGAAGGAGAGCGCGAAGGCGAGCAGCGCGCCGGCCGCGATGCCCGGGGCGGCGATCGGCAGCGTGACCCGGACGAACGTCTGGAACGGTCCGGCGTACAGATCCTGTGCCGCCTGTTCCAGCTTCGGGTCCATCGACATCACGCGCGCCTTCACCGCCGTCACGACGAAGCTCAGGCAGAACATGATGTGGGCGATGAGGATCGTCCAGAAGCCCAGCTGGGCGCCCATGTTGAGGAACAGGGTGAGCAGCGAGGCGGCCATGACCACCTCGGGCATCGCCATCGGCAGGAACAGCAGCGAGTTGACGGCGCCGCGCGCCCGGAACCGGTAGCGGACCAGCGCGAAGGCGATCGCCGTGCCGAGGGCGGTCGCGCCGAGGGTCGCCCAGAAGGCGATCTGGAGGCTGAGGGACAGGGAGTCGCACATGCCGGAGACTCCGCAGGGGTCCTTCCAGGCGTCCGTGGAGAACTGCTGCCACTCGTAGTTGAAGCGCCCCTTCGGTCTGTTGAAGGAGAACACCGTGACGACGATGTTCGGCAGCAGGAGATATCCCAGCGTGAACAGTCCCGCGAGGACGACGAGATGGCGCTTGAGCCAGGTGACGAAGGCCATTTAGACCAGATCCTCCGTTCCGGACCTGCGGATGTAGACCGTGACCATCACGAGGATCGCGGCCATGAGGATGAAGGAGAGCGCCGCGGCCGTCGGGTAGTCGAGGACGCGCAGGAACTGGCTCTGGATGACGTTGCCGACCATGCGGGTGTCGGTCGAGCCGAGCAGGTCCGCGTTGACGTAGTCGCCGGCCGCCGGGATGAAGGTCAGCAGCGTGCCGGAGACCACACCCGGCATCGACAGCGGGAAGGTGACCTTGCGGAAGACCGTGGCCGGCCGCGCGTACAGGTCGCCCGCCGCCTCGTGGAGGCGTCCGTCGATGCGCTCCAGCGAGGAGTACAGCGGCAGGATCATGAACGGCAGGAAGTTGTACGTCAGTCCGCACACGACCGCGAGGGGCGTGGCCAGGACACGGTCGCCGGCTGTCCAGCCGAGCCAGCTCGTCGCGTCCAGGACGTGCAGCGTGTTGAGGGCGCCGACGACGGGGCCGCCGTCCGCGAGGATGGTCTTCCAGGCGAGGGTGCGGATCAGGAAGCTGGTGAAGAACGGGGCGATCACCAGGATCATGATCAGGTTCCGCCAGCGGCCCGCGCGGAAGGCGATGAGATACGCGAGCGGGTAGCCGAGGAGCAGGCACAGCACCGTCGCGGCGGCGGCGTAGGAGACCGAGCGCAGGAACTGCGGCCAGTACTCGCTCAGCGCGTCCCAGTAGGTCACGAAGTGCCAGGTGACCTTGTAGCCCTCCTCCAGGGAGCCCGTCTGCACGGACGTGGAGGCCTGGTAGACCATCGGCAGCGCGAAGAAGACGAGCAGCCACAGGATGCCGGGCAGCAGCAGCCAGTACGGGACGAGGCGGCCACGCCTGCGCGGGGGCTTCTGAGCGGGCGCCTCGGGCGTGAGCGGCGGCGGTGCCTCGGTGAGGGTCGACATCAGGCCGCCTCTTCCCCGGTGTCCACCCCGGCGTCGATGTCCTGCGCCGCGTCCAGGCCGAAGGTGTGCGCCGGGCTCCAGTGCAGGACCACCTCGGCGCCGGGCACCAGCCGTGCGTCGCGGTCGACGTTCTGGACGTAGACCTCGAACTCCGGGCAGACCGCGCTGTCGATGACGTACTGCGTGGAGACGCCGATGAAACTGCCGCTGGCGATCGTGCCGGTGATGCGGTTGCGGCCCTCGGGGATCTCGCCCGCGGCGTCCGCGTGGGTGAGGGAGATCTTCTCCGGGCGGACGCCGACCAGCACCCTGCCGCCGGTCGTCGTGGGGGCGGAACATCGCGCCCGGGGCAGGACCAGCTTGCCGCCGCCGGCCTTCAGCACGATGTCGTCGCCGCTGCGGGAGTCGACCTCGGCCTCGATCAGGTTCGACGTACCGAGGAAGTTGGCGACGAAGGTGGTGTGCGGGTTCTCGTAGAGGTCGGCGGGCGAGCCGAGCTGCTCGACGCGGCCCCCGTTCATCACGGCGACCGTGTCGGCCATGGTCATGGCCTCCTCCTGGTCGTGCGTGACGTGGACGAAGGTGATGCCGACCTCGGTCTGGATGCGCTTGAGCTCCAGCTGCATCTGGCGGCGCAGCTTGAGGTCGAGGGCGCCGAGGGGCTCGTCGAGGAGGAGCACCTTGGGGTGGTTGATCAGCGCGCGGGCCACCGCGACCCGCTGCTGCTGGCCGCCGGAGAGCTGGTGCGGCTTCTTGCGGGCCTGCTCGCCGAGCTGGACGAGGTCGAGCATCTCCCCGACCTGCTTCTTGACGCTCTTGATGCCGCGCCGGCGCAGGCCGAAGGCGACGTTCTCGAAGATGTCGAGGTGCGGGAAGAGGGCGTAGGACTGGAAGACGGTGTTCACCGGCCGCTTGTACGGCGGGAGCGCCGTCACGTCCTGGTCGCCCAGCCGCACGGTGCCGCTCGTGGGCTCCTCCAGGCCCGCGATCATGCGCAGGGTGGTGGTCTTGCCACAGCCGGAGGCGCCCAGCAGGGCGAAGAAGGAGCCCTGGGGGACGGTCAGGTCGAGCGGGTGCACGGCGGTGAAGGAGCCGTAGGTCTTGCTGATGCCCGTCAGGCGGACGTCGCCGCCGTGGTCGGTCCTGTTCGTCGTCGTCACAGCGATCACGCCCCCGTCAGCTTCGCGAACTTCTCTTCGAACTCGGTCTCTTCCTTCGAGCTCAGCGAGCGGAAGGCGTGGGACTTCTCGGCCATGGCCTTGTCAGGGATGATCAGCGGGTTGTTCGCCGCGTCCGCGTCGATCTTCGCCAGCTCGGGCTTCACACCGTCGACGGGACACACGTAGTTGATGTACGCGGCGAGCTCGGCGGCCGGTTTCGGCTCGTAGTAGAAGTCGATGAGCCGTTCGGCGTTGGTCTTGTGCCGGGCCTTGTTGGGGATCAGCAGGTTGTCGGTCGATGTCATGTAGCCGCTGTCCGGGATCAGGAAGTCGATGTCGGGGCTGTCCGCCTTGAGCTGGACCACGTCACCGGCCCAGGCGACGCAGGCCGCGAAGTCCCCGCTGCTGAGGTCGGAGGTGTAGTCGTTGCCGGTGAAGCGGCGGATCTGGCCCTTGTCGACGGCCTTCTGGAGGCGGGCGATGGCCGCGTCGTAGTCGTCCGCGGTGAAGTCCGCCGGGTCCTTGCCCATGTCGAGCAGGGTCATGCCGACGCTGTCGCGCATCTCCGACAGGAAGCCGACGCGGCCCTTCAGCCTGGGGTTGTCGAGCAGGTCGGAGACGGACTTCACCTCGACGCCGTCGAGCGCCTTCTTGTTGTAGGCGATGACGGTGGAGATGCCCTGCCAGACGTAGGAGTAGGCGCGTCCGGGATCCCAGTCGGGGCTGCGGAACTGCGCGGACAGGTTGGCGTAGGCGTGCGGGAGGTTGGCCGGGTCGAGTTTCTGCACCCACCCGAGGCGGATCAGGCGGCCGGCCAGCCAGTCGGTGAGGACGATGAGGTCGCGGCCGGTGTCCTGGCCCGCGGCGAGCTGCGGCTTGATCTTGCCGAAGAACTCGTTGTTGTCGTTGATGTCCTCGGTGTACTTGACCTTGACGCCGGTCCTCTTCGTGAACTGGTCGAGCGTGGGGTGGTGCTTCTCGCTCTCGTCCACGTCCATGTACTCGGTCCAGTTGGAGAAGCTGACGGTCTTCTCCTTCGCCGAGTGGTCGTCCGCCGGGACGCCGCCCTGCGTCTTGCCCGCCGCGGGGATGCCGCAGGCGCTCAGCGCGCCCAGACCGCCGGCCGCGAGCGCGCCGCCCGCGGAGGCGCGCAACAGGGACCGCCGGGTCATGGCGGCCCGCCCGTTGCGCAAGCTGCGCCGCATGGCGGCCACCTGGGCCGGGGACAGGCGGTCGGGCTCGTACTGCTCCATGCGCGTGGTGCCCTTTCGGGAGGGTGTGAGCGGCCGCGGGTCAGGCGGCCCGAATACGGCTATCGGTCCCCGAAGATCGTGCGGTGCCAGTCCTTGCGGGGCACCGCCGTGTTGTCGAACATGACGTGCTTGATCTGGGTGTACTCCTCGAACGAGTACGCGGACATGTCCTTGCCGAAGCCGGACGCCTTGTACCCGCCGTGCGGCATCTCGCTGATGATCGGGATGTGGTCGTTGACCCACACGCAGCCCGCCTTGATCTCGCGGGTGGCGCGGCCTGCCCGGTAGACGTCCCGGCTCCAGGCGGAGGCGGCGAGCCCGTACGGGGTGTCGTTGGCCAGCCGGATCCCCTCGTCGTCGGTGTCGAAGGGCAGGACCACCAGGACCGGCCCGAAGATCTCGGACTGGACGATCTCGCTGTCCTGGGCGGCGTCCGCGACCAGGGTGGGGCGATAGTAGGCGCCGTTCCTGAGGTCCCCCTGTGGGGCCTCACCGCCGGTCACCACGCGCGCGTAGGCCCGCGCCCGGTCGACGAACCCGGCCACCCGGTCGCGCTGGACGTGCGAGATCAGCGGGCCGAGGTCGGTGCCGGGGGCGAACGGGTCGCCGAGGCGGACGGTCTCCATGAGGGCGGCCGTCCGCTCGACGAACGCCTCATAGAGGGGCCGCTGCACGTACGCGCGCGTGGCGGCCGTGCAGTCCTGCCCGGTGTTGATGAGCGCGCCCGCGACCGCCCCGTGGACGGCGGCCTCCAGGTCGGCGTCGTCGAAGACGAGGAAGGGTGCCTTGCCGCCGAGTTCCAGATGGAGGCGCTTGACGGTGGCGGTGGCGATCTCGGCGACGCGCCTGCCGACGGCGGTGGAACCGGTGAACGAGGTCATGGCCACGTCGGGATGGCCGACCAGGTGCTCCCCGGCCTCCTTGCCGGTGCCGGTGACGATGTTGATCACGCCGTCCGGGATCCCGGCGTCGGTGGCCGCCCGGGCGAAGAGCAGCGAGGTGAGCGGGGTGAGCTCGGCGGGCTTGAGGACGATGGTGTTGCCCGCGGCGATCGCCGGGAGGATCTTCCAGGCGGCCATCTGGAGGGGGTAGTTCCAGGGCGCGATGGAGCCGACGACGCCGATGGGTTCACGGCGGACGTACGAGGTGTGGTCGCCGGAGTACTCGCCGGCCGACTGCCCCGGCAGGTGCCGGGCGGCGCCCGCGAAGAAGGCGGTGTTGTCGATCGTGCCCGGGACGTCGAACTCGCGGGTCAGCTTCAGCGGCTTGCCGCACTGCAGGGACTCGGCACGGGCGAAGAGCTCCGCGCGGTCGGCGAGCACGGCGGCGAAGCGGTGCAGGGCGTCGGAACGCTCGCCCGGGGTGGCCGAGGACCAGCCCGGGAAGGCCGCGCGGGCGGCGGCCACGGCCGCGTCCACATCGGCGGCGCTGGCCAGTTCGTAGGTGTACACCTCCTCGCCGGTCGCCGGGTCGACGACCGCGTGCGTATGCCCGGAGGTGCCCTTGGCCGAACGGCCCGCGATGAACTGGGCGCCGTCCGCGAGGTGTTCGTGGGGCGCGAACCGGTCGGGGGTGGCAGTGCCCGGGTTGTGCATGTCGCTCTCCTCCGCCGTCGCCCCGCTCCCGGAGGCGGATGGCGTAGCTCCAGCTCGATTTGACTGCCGATCCTGGCAGAGCAAAGGCCGTCCAACAAGTGATTCCGTTGTTTCCTTTTGGTTACGCGACGGAATCTGTCGACCAGGTGTCACGCGCCCCGGGCGGGCCGCCGAAAAAGGGGGACGGACTGTCGGTGGTGCCTGTCAGACTCGCGGACATGGAAGGGACCACGGGGAAGACCGACTCGCACGAGGCGCTGGTCAGGCAGGTCCGGGCGGGGGCGCGCATCAGGTATCTGCACTTCTGGGGCCACCGGCCCGGCCCGGACGGCCGGGTGGGGGCGAGCTGTCTGAGCCAGTGGTGGCCGTCTCCGTTCACGGTGGACGGCGTGTCCTACGCGAGTGCCGAGCACTGGATGATGGCGCGCAAGGCGCGGCTCTTCGGCGACGCGGAGGCGGAGCGGCACGCACGGGCGGCCCGGTCGCCGGCCGAGGCCAAGAAGGCGGGCCGGCTCGTGCGCGGCTTCGACGAGGAGATCTGGCGGCGCGAGCGGTTCCAGATCGTGGTCGAGGGCAGCGTCCACAAGTTCACCGCGCACGCCGAACTGGGCGCGTTCCTGCTGGGCACGGGCACGCGGGTGCTGGTGGAGGCGAGCCCCGTGGACCGGGTGTGGGGCATCGGTCTGGCCGCGGACGACGAGGCGGCTCAGGATCCCGAGCGGTGGCGGGGGCCGAACCTGCTGGGATTCGCGCTGATGGCGGCGCGGGAGCGGCTGCGGGCCGGGTGAGGCGGGGCAGGCCCTCGGGCCGGACCCTCGGCCGGCCCCGCCTCAGCGTTTCAGGACGCTGCCCCGAAGGCGCCCATCACGCCCGCGAACAGGATGACCCCCAGCAGCGGGAGGATCACCGTGGCGACGATCCCGCAGACGAGCCCGGCGGTCGCCGCGCCCTTGTTGGTGGCCTCGCCGCGGTTGGCCTTGCCGCGGCCGATCGCGCCGAAGATGATGCCGAGGATCCCGAGGATGACTCCGAAGAACCACAGGAAGAACGTCAGGCTGCACACGACGCCGATGATGCCCAGCACCAGCCCCGTCGTGCCCATGCCGTTGCTCGGCTGTGGCGCCATGGCGTAACCGGCGTAACCGGGCGTCTGCGGGTAGGCGCCCACCGCGGGAGCCACCGGGTAGGACGGAGCCTGCCCCGGATAGGACGGACCCGGGTTCGGGTAGCCGTACCCCGGAGCGGACTGCGGATAGGCGTATCCCCCGGCCGGCGGCTGCGACGGCGGCTGCGGCGGTGGCTGCGGCGGCCCGAACCCACCGGATCCGGGATTGGCGTCAGACATGAACTGCTCTCCCCTCGTTGCCTGCCAGGGCATCGTAGTGGCCCCGGTCACCTCGGGGAGTGCCGTTCCAGCAGGCGGCCGCGGCCGGTACGTCAGCGGTACGCGGCCGTCGACACCGCCACGGCCCCCAGGGCGTTGTAGGGGTCGTCGTAGTCGTCGTCCGAGTTGATCGCGGCCGTGATCCCGATGGCGAGCAGGACGATCACCGCGACGCCGAGGATGATGCCGACGATGCCCGTGATCAGACCGGCCTGCGCCTGGCCGTGGTTGTCGGCCTCGCCCCGCTCGGCCCGCTTCTTGCCCTTGAGGCCGAAGATCACGGCGAGGATGCCGAGCACGATCGACACGACGCCGTAGATGCAGAACAGGCAGCAGGACAGGATGCCCAGCACCATCGCCGCGATACCCATGCCGTTCTGCGGGGGCGTCTGCATACCGGGCCAGCCGTAGCCGGGGGGATAGGACGGGTAGCCGTATCCGCCGGGGGCCGCCGGGCCGGTGGGCGCGAAGGGCGGGGGCGGTACGGCACCGGGTGCGCCGCCGGGAGCGTCCGCGCCCGGGAAGGCCGCGGCACCGGGCGGCGGGTAGCCCGGGGAGCCGTGGCCGGGGGCGGCGAACCCGTCGGCGGGCAACGAGGTGACCGTGGCCTGGTCGTGCACGGACGGCGGCTGCGACGCGGACGGCCGGCCGGTGCCGGGGGTCTCACCGGTGCCGGGGGCCTGGTGCTTGTCCAGGGACGGCTTGCTCCCCGGCGCCGCCCAGGGGTCGGGACCGCCACCGGCCTCACCGTTCGGCTGCGTTGCGTCCGTCATGTCATGTCCCCCTCGGTCGTTCAGTGCCGCCATGCTACGACCTCGCCCCCGCCCGCCTCAGGCCGGTCCCGGCACAGCCGGCAGCGGGGATCCCCCCGCCCACCGCCTACGATGTTCACCGCACTCGATCAGCCGATCACCCGCGCCGCACCCCACCCGGTGCCCGGCGCCATGCCCGGGGAGCCCCCATGACCGACCACCTCGTCGACGCACGTGTCCCCCGCGACCTGCACGCCTTCATCGCGTCGCTGCCCAAGGCCGAACTGCACGTGCACCACGTCGGCTCCGCCTCCCCGCGCATCGTCTCCGCACTGGCCGCCCGCCACCCCGACTCCAAGGTGCCCACCGACCCCGAGGCCCTGGCCGACTACTTCACGTTCACGGACTTCGCCCACTTCATCGACGTGTACCTGTCCGTCGTCGACCTGATCCGCACCCCGGAGGACGTACGGCTGCTGACGTACGAGGTGGCGCGGGAACTGGCCCGGCAGCAGGTGCGCTACGCCGAGCTGACCATCACCCCGTTCTCCTCGGTCCGGCGCGGCATCGACGAACTCGCCTTCATGGCGGCGATCGAGGACGCCCGCAAGGCGGCGGAGGCCGAGTTCGGGACCGTCCTGCGCTGGTGCTTCGACATCCCCGGCGAGGCCGGTCTGGAGGCCGCCGAGGAGACGACCCGGCTGGCCACCGACGACCGGGTGCGGCCGGAGGGACTGGTCTCCTTCGGGCTCGGCGGGCCCGAGATAGGCGTGCCCCGGCCGCAGTTCAAGCCGTACTTCGACCGGGCCATCGCCGCCGGACTGCGGTCGGTGCCGCACGCCGGCGAGACCACCGGCCCCGAGACGGTGTGGGACGCGCTCACCCACCTGCGGGCGGAGCGCATCGGGCACGGCACCAGCTCCGCGCGGGACGAGAAGCTCCTCGCCCACCTCGCCGAGCACCGGATCGCGCTGGAGGTGTGCCCCACCTCCAACATCGCCACGCGCGCGGTCCCGGTCCTCGACGAGCACCCGATCAAGGAGTTCGTGCGGGCCGGGGTGCTCGTCACCGTCAACTCCGACGACCCGCCGATGTTCGGCACCGACCTCAACAACGAGTACGCGGTCGCCGCCCGGCTGCTGGACCTCGACGAGCGGGGTGTGGCCGGGCTGGCGAAGAACGCGGTCGAGGCGTCCTTCCTCGACGCGGCCGGCAAGACCCGGATCAAGGACGAGATCGACGCGTACACCTCTGGCTGGCTCGCCTCCTGAGGGACCGTCGGCGTCCACCACAATGGGCCCATGCAGAAGCTGACCGCCGTGGCCCACCGCGGCGACCCCTACCGGGTCCGTGAGAACACCGTCGACTCACTGCGTTCCGCGCTGAGCCGGGGCGCGGACGCGGTCGAGATCGACGTACGGCTCACCCGGGACGGCGTGCCCGTCCTGCTGCACGACCACACGCTGAAGCGGCTGTGGGGGCACGACCGGCCGCTGCGCGCGCTGTCGGCCGACGAGGTGCGCGGGCTCACGGACGGCCGGCTGCCGACGCTCGCGGAGGCCCTGGCCGCGACCGACGGCAGCCGCGTGATGCTCGACCTGCCCGGCACACCCGATGTGCGGGCGGCCCGCCGGGTCGTGGACGTCGTCCGCGCGTGCCGGGCGGACGACCGCGTGTACTACTGCGCCGGCGCCCCGGCCATGCTCGCGGTGCGCGCCGCCGACCCGGCCGCGGAGATCGCGCTGACCTGGACGACGCTGGCGCCGCCCCGGCCCGCGCTGCTGGAGGCGGTACGGCCGCGCTGGCTCAACTACCGCTTCGGGCTGGTGGACCGCGCCCTCGCCGACCGCGTCCACGCCGACGGCTACCTGCTCTCGGTCTGGACCCCCGACACCCGCCGCTCCATGCGCCGCCTCCTCGGCCTGGGCGTCGACTCGGTCACCACCAACCGCATCGACACGCTCCACGCGTTGCGCGACGGCGGCCAGAGCCTGTCCGGCGGACGCCGGCCGGCGGACCGTCCGGGGCCCGCGGGACTCCCGGGGGTCGCCAGGCACGGCACCCGCCCGCAGGCCTAGGACCCGGCGAACTCCAGGGGTGGTGCGATCGCCTGCGCGTCCGCCCCCTGCCCCACCCACAGCCCGATCAGCAGCGCCGCTGTCGCCTCCACCAGTGAGGCGCGGTCCAGTCCCCCGGCGTCCAGCGGCCGGCAGCCGAGGTCGCGCACGAGTCGTCGTACGACGCGGAGCGCCGGCTCGTCGTCCCCGCACAGGGGGACCGCGAGCGGGCGGCCGTCGAAGACCGGCGGGGTCAGCCGCCAGACGTCGGCATGGCAGAGGTTGAACGCCTTCACCACGCGGGCGGCGGGGGCGGCGGACGCGATGCGTTCGGCCGCCGCCGGGCCGCCCGCGGTGAGCAGGGTGAAGCCGGGGCCGCCGACCGGGTTGGTGCAGTCGATCAGCACCCGCCCGCGCAACTCCTCTCCGAGGCCGCCGACCACGTCCACCACGGCCGGGTACGGCAGCGCCAGCAGGACCGCGTCCGTCCCGAATTCCGCCGCCGCCCGCAGCCCGCCCGAGCGGCCCGCGGCGACCACCTCGTGCCCGGCCCGCTGCCACTGCGTCCCCAACGCGTCCGCCATACCGCCCCTGCCCAGAATGCCGATGCGCATACCGTCTCCTTCGGTGAGTCGATCGAGTCGATCGAGTCGATCCGCTATGACGGTAGGAAGCCGCTCGGGCACCATGTGGTGCGTGGACCAGACGTTCCTCGCCGACTGCCGTGCCCGGCTCGCCTTCGACCTTCTCGCCAACACCTGGAACGCCGTGGTGCTGTGGGCCCTGCGGGACGGTCCGCGACGACCGGGCGAACTGCGCGGGCAGATCGGCGGCATCAGCCAGAAGGTGCTCACCCAGACGCTGCGGCGACTGGAGTTCAACGGGCTCGTCGCCCGGCGGGCGTTCGGTGGTTCGCCGCCCCGCGTGGAGTACGAGCTCACCGCCCTGGGGCGGACCCTGCTCGCCCCCATCGACGCCTTCGGTGCCTGGGCCTTCGAGCACGGCGACGAGGTGATGGCGGCGCAGGACCGTCACACGCGGGAGTCCTGAGGGACGGTCGCCGGATCGGCCGGGGTCGCGCGGGTGACGTACTGCGGCACCGGTGCCGCGTCCGTGCCGGTGTCGCGGACCAGGCCGTACCGGATCGCGCCCCGGGCGGGGCCGGTCGTGACGTCCTCGGTCACCGCGTCCCAGCTCGACGGGAAGACGCTGACGCCGTAGTCGGCGCCCCGCTCGTTCACCGTGAGGGTGACACCGCCGTCGACGTAGAAGTACTCGTTCTGCCACATCTGCTGGGTGCCGTCCGGCAGGACGGCGTAGCCGGTGTCCGGGCCGCCCATGCCGGTGGCGTAGCCGTCGGGGCTGCCGGAGAGCGGGTCGTCCATGCGGCGGCCGCCGCCCGAGGCCACGTGGAAGAGCCTGCCCGCGAGGCCGGTCCAGGCCGGCATGACCAGGGCGCCGGGCCGGTACTTGGGCGAGATCTGCCAGCGGACGAGGACATAGCCCTGCCCGGTGAGCGTGACGCTGTCCCCGCGGTGGTTCAGCACGGCGTGCGCGCCGCCGGTGCTGGCGATCCCGGACTCGGGCCGGTGCGGCAGGGCCTGGGGCACGGCGTCCGGGTCGGGGGCCCGGTCGACGGCGTCGACGACGCTGCCGTACGGGTCCGCCTTCCGCGGCCGCGGCGGCGAGGGCGAGGGGGACGAGGACGGCGACGGGGCGGCCGAGGGGGGCGGCTGGGCGGGCGTGCCGGTCGGGCCCGGGGAGGCGACGGCGGCGCGCGGGGGCGGGGCGTCCGGGGAACGGGTGACGACGTAGGCGCCGCCCGCGACGAGGGTCGCGCCCGCCGTCACGGCGACCAGCGGCTGGGTCAGCGCGCCCAGCACCTTGGCGGACCAGCCGGCGGACGTGCCGAGGGACGCGCCGACGGCGGTCGCGGCGACGGCCGTCTTGCCGCCGATGGCCAGCGAGAGCGTGAAGCCGGCCGGGACCGGGACGAGCGCGATCCCGACGAGCAGACGCTCCGCCGGTACGACCGACCCGCGGGCGTCGCCGCAGTAGCCGCAGCCCCGGATGTGCCGGGCCAGCCGCTTGCGCCAGACCGAGTCGGGGGAGCCGTCCCAGCGGCCGGTCAGTTCGCACAGGCCGGGGCAGGCGCCGCCGAGGGCCCGCACGATGCCGCGTGAGGTCTCCAGGCGTTCCTTCATCCGCTGGACGCGTACGGCGGCGTGCTGCCGGCTGATGCCGACGGCCGCCGCGAGCTCACGCCGGGTGAGTTCGCCGGCGACCTCCAGCCACCACAGCGACAGCAGCTGCCGGTCCTCGTCGTCGAGCCAGCGCGCCGCCTCCGCGACCTCGCGCCGCTGGCCCTCCAGCTGGAGCCTGAGGACGGTCAGTTCGGCGAAGTCGGCGGCGTCCGGCGGGGCCGACTCGTCCAGCCGGGCCGGTGTCCGGCGGCGGGCGCGGTCCCGGATCTGCCGCATGGCGATCGCCACCAGCCAGGACCGGAAGCTGTCCGGGTCGCGCAGCGAGCCGAGGTGGTCGACGGCCCGCAGCATGGTCTCCTGCACCACGTCGTCCACGTCGGCGTGACCGTTCAGGGCCCGGCCCACGATGTTGTAGACCAGCGGGAGCCAGCCCGCGACCAGATCGTCCAGTGCCTGCCGGTCGCCGGCCTGCGCTGCCGCGATGGTGTCGCGCCACTGCCGCGTGTCCACGTCGTCCTCTCCGAGGGTCGAAGGCCGCTGTCCCCGGTGCGGTCACCGCGTTCCTGCACGCACCCTCTCAGGCGGGCCGGGACGGTGGTGACGCCGGGGATCACCACGTGGAGACGGTGTGAAGCCGTCCGCGATAACAGTTTTCCGGCCGCCCCCGGCGAAGGTCCGCCCGCCCCTAGGGGAGTTCCCCCACAACACCCTTGCCCGGAACCGCAGTTGCTCGGGGTTGAGCCGGGGGTCGGTGCCCTCCTCGCCGACGATCCGGGAGGCGTCGTACGGCCGGAGGATGACCAGCGACACATTCCGCCGACCCCCCGGAGCAGCCGCGTGCGCACCCGCCGTCGCAGGACCCTCCTCGCCGCCTCCCTGGTGTTCGCCCTGGGCGCCGGCCCGCTGGCCGCCCCCGCGTTCGCCGCGTCCGCACCCGCGCCCGCCGCCCGGCACGGCACGACGGCCGGCGGCCCGGACACCGCCGCGCTGAGCGCCGCGCTCGACGGTCTCCCGGACCAGGACGCGACCTTCGCTCTGGTCCGGGTCGGCGGCTCGGACGGCACCTGGCGCGGCAGCGCGGGCGTGCACGACCTGCACAGCGGGGCGGCGGCGGACCCGGACGCCCGGTTCCGGGCGGGCTCGACGACGAAGGTGGTGACGGCGGCCGTCGTGCTGGACCTCGCGGCACAGCGGCGGATCGATCTGAACGCGCCGGTCCAGCGCTACCTTCCCCACCTGCTGACCGGGGACTTCGAGCCGATCACCGTACGGCAGCTGCTGAACCACACCAGCGGCATCCAGCCCGGCGACGGCCTCGGGACCACCTTCGAGGAGGTGTACGCACACCGTTTCGACACGCTGGCTCCCCGGGAGGTCGTGGCGTCGGCGGTGGCGAAGGGCCCGGAGTTCCGCCCGGGGAGGCGTCAGCACTACCTGAACATCAACTACACGGTCCTCGGCCTGCTGATCGAGAAGGTGACGGGACACTCCTACGCCTCGGAGGCCGCCCGGCGCGTGCTGCGGCCCGCCGGGATGCGGGACACGTACTTCCCCGGCACGGATCCGTCCATCCGGGGCCCGCACAACGCCGGCTACCAGGCGGTGAAGCGGGCCGACGGCACGACGGACCTCGTGGACGTGACGGACTGGAACCAGGCGGACCGGTGGGCGGCCGGGGACATGATCTCCACGACCGCGGACCTGGAACGGCTGGTGAACCGCCTCTACCGCGGCGACCTGGTGCCCCGCCCGCAGCTGCGGGAGATGTTCACGGTCCCGAAGCACATCGAGGGCGCCACCATGAGCGCCGGTCTGGAGCGCTTCGTGTTCGAGGGCCGGGTCTACTGGCTCAAGTCGGGGGCGCGGTACGGCTACGGCACGGTGATCGCCGCGACCCGCGACCTGTCGCGCACCCTCGTCGTGTCCGTCGGCGCGACGGACGCCAAGAGCGAGGGCATGAACCCGGTGACGGAGCGGATCGCGCGGGCCGCCCTCACATAGCCAGGGCGTGCGCCGAGTACGGGGTGATCGCCTCCAGACGCTTGATCTCCGGCGTACGGCGTACGACGGGATGCAGCGCGGCCCCGGACGGTCGCCTCCCGTCCGGGGCCGCGCGCGTGCCCGACGTGTCCGCGGGCTGTGCGCGTCACGCGTCCAGCGACGTCATCACGTGCTTGATCCGCGTGTAGTCGTCGAAGCCGTAGCCCGAGAGGTCCTTGCCGTAGCCGGACTTCTTGAAGCCGCCGTGCGGCATCTCGGCGACCAGCGGGATGTGGGTGTTGATCCACACGCAGCCGAAGTCCAGCTTCTTGGACATCCGCATCGCGCGGCCGTGGTTCTTGGTCCACACGGAGGAGGCGAGGGCGTACTCGACGCCGTTGGCCCACTCCACCGCCTGGTCCTCGTCGGTGAAGGACTGGACAGTGATGACCGGGCCGAAGACCTCCTTCTGGACGATCTCGTCGTCCTGCTTGAGCCCGGACACGACGGTCGGGGCGAAGAAGTACCCCTTGTCGCCGACGCGCTTGCCGCCGGTCTCCACCCGCGCGTGCGCGGGCAGCCGCTCGATGAAGCCGGAGACCTGCTCCAGCTGGTTGGGGTTGTTCAGCGGCCCGTACAGCACGTCCTCGTCGTCCGGCTGCCCGGTCTTCGTCCCGGCGGCGGCCTTCGCCAGCGCGGCCACGAACTCGTCGTGGATGGCCTCCTGGACCAGCACGCGCGTGGCGGCCGTACAGTCCTGGCCGGCGTTGAAGAAGCCCGCGACCGAGATGTCCTCGACGGCCTTGGCGATGGCCGCGCTGTCGAGGTCGTCGAAGACGACGACCGGCGCCTTGCCGCCCAGCTCCAGGTGGACCCGCTTGACGTCCTTCGCCGCGGACTGGGCGACCGACATGCCCGCGCGCACCGAGCCGGTGATGGAGGCCATCGCCGGGGTCGGGTGCTCGACCATCAGGCGGCCGGTGTCCCGGTCGCCGCACAGGACGTTGAAGACGCCCTCGGGCAGGATCGAGCCGATGATGTCGGCGATCAGGACCGTGGACGCCGGGGTGGTGTCCGACGGCTTCAGCACGACCGTGTTGCCCGCGGCGATGGCCGGCGCGAACTTCCACACGGCCATCATCATCGGGTAGTTCCACGGCGCGACCTGCGCGCAGACGCCGACCGGCTCCCGGCGGACGATCGAGGTCAGCCCCTCCATGTACTCGCCGGCCGAGCGCCCCTCCAGCATCCGGGCCGCGCCCGCGAAGAAGCGGATCTGGTCGACCATCGGCGGGATCTCCTCGGTGCGGGTCAGCCCGGTCGGCTTGCCCGTGTTCTCCACCTCGGTCGCGATGAGTTCCTCGGCACGCTCCTCGAACGCGTCCGCGATCTTCAGGAGGGCCCTCTGGCGCTCGGCGGGAGTGGTGTCGCGCCAGGCCGGGAAGGCCGCGGCGGCGGCCGCCATCGCGGCGTCCACGTCCGCCGCTCCGGACAGCGGCGCGGTCGCGTACGCCTCGCCCGTCGCGGGGTTGACCACCTCGGTGGTCCGTCCGTCGGCGGCGTCCCGGAACTCACCGGCGATGTAGTTCCGTAGTGTGCGCAGCCCACGCAGCTCGGTGCTCACTGCCGGCCTCCTGTCAGGTTTCTCAACCGTTGTGACTGTCCAGTTGCTGAGACACCACCCTAATCCGCGCGCCCGCGTTTTCAACACCCCCGATCCCGCCACCGCTGCGAAATCCGCAGGCTTCAGTCACGTAAACAACGAATTTCATCGATACGGCCTTGCGGTACTGTCGATACGTCGTGCAGAGTGACCTGGTGGCCAGTCGAAGCGCAGACCCCAGGGACCCGCGGGAGAGCCGCGAGTCCAGGAACGGCACCACCCCGCATCTGGATGCCGTCTCCCTCGCCATCATCGAACAGCTCCAGGAGGACGGCCGCCGGCCGTACGCCGCCATCGGCAAGGCCGTGGGCCTGTCCGAGGCGGCCGTGCGCCAGCGCGTCCAGAAGCTGCTCGACCAGGGCGTGATGCAGATCGTCGCCGTCACGGACCCGCTCACCGTGGGCTTCCGCCGGCAGGCGATGGTCGGCGTCCGTGTCGAGGGTGACGTGGAGTCGGTGGCCGACGCGCTGACCGCCATGGACGAGTGCGAGTACGTGGTGATGACCGCGGGCTCCTTCGACCTCATGGTGGAGATCGTCTGCGAGGACGACGACCACCTCCTGGAGGTCATCAACAAGCGCATGCGAGCCATCCCCGGAGTGCGCTCCACCGAGAGCTTCGTCTACCTCAAGCTGAAGAAGCAGACCTACATGTGGGGAACCCGATAACCGTGAGCACCGACAGCCCCAAGGACCTCAGCAGGACCGCGTACGACCACCTGTGGATGCACTTCACCCGCATGTCCTCGTACGAGAACGCGCCCGTCCCCACGATCGTCCGGGGTGAGGGCACCTACATCTACGACGACAAGGGCAGGCGCTACCTCGACGGTCTCGCGGGCCTGTTCGTGGTCCAGGCCGGACACGGCCGCACGGAGCTGGCCGAGACCGCCTCCAAGCAGGCGCAGGAACTGGCGTTCTTCCCGGTCTGGTCCTACGCCCACCCCAAGGCCGTGGAACTGGCGGAACGCCTGGCCCACCACGCGCCGGGCGACCTGAACAAGGTCTTCTTCACCACCGGCGGCGGCGAGGCCGTCGAGACCGCCTGGAAGCTCGCCAAGCAGTACTTCAAGCTGACCGGCAAGCCCACCAAGTACAAGGTCATCTCGCGGGCGGTCGCCTACCACGGCACCCCGCAGGGCGCCCTGTCCATCACCGGCCTGCCGGCCCTCAAGGCCCCCTTCGAGCCGCTGGTCCCGGGCGCGCACAAGGTCCCGAACACCAACATCTACCGCGCCCCGCTCTTCGGCGACGACCCCGTGGCGTTCGGCCGCTGGGCCGCCGACCAGATCGAGCAGCAGATCCTCATGGAGGGCGCGGACACGGTCGCCGCGGTCTTCCTGGAGCCGGTGCAGAACGCGGGCGGCTGCTTCCCGCCCCCGCCCGGCTACTTCCAGCGGGTGCGCGAGATCTGCGACAAGTACGACGTCCTGCTGGTCTCGGACGAGGTCATCTGCGCCTTCGGCCGCCTGGGCACGATGTTCGCCTGCGACAAGTTCGACTACGTCCCGGACATGATCACCTGCGCCAAGGGCATGACCTCGGGCTACTCCCCGATCGGCGCCTGCGTCATCTCCGACCGCCTGGCCGAGCCGTTCTACAAGGGCGACAACACCTTCCTGCACGGCTACACCTTCGGCGGCCACCCGGTCTCCGCGGCGGTCGCCCTCGCCAACCTCGACCTGTTCGAGCGCGAGAACCTCAACCAGCACGTGCTCGACAACGAGGGCGCCTTCCGCGCGACCCTGGAGAAGCTGCACGACCTGCCGATCGTCGGCGACGTCCGCGGCAACGGCTTCTTCTACGGCATCGAGCTGGTGAAGGACAAGCACACCCGGGAGTCCTTCGACGAGGAGGAGACCGAGCGGATCCTCTACGGCTTCCTCTCCAAGGCCCTGTTCGACAACGGCCTGTACTGTCGTGCCGACGACCGCGGCGACCCGGTCGTCCAGCTCGCCCCGCCGCTCATCTCCGACCAGGGCACGTTCGACGAGATCGAGCAGATCCTGCGCGCGACGCTGACGGAGGCGTGGACGAAGCTGTGATCTTCCTTAAGGAAGATCAGTCACGGCCCCGGTGCCGTCCGTTCGAGTGAGAAACGGCGGCCCGGGGCCGTGTGCTGTCCGGCCTGTCGGCCGTGGCTGCCTAGCGTGCCAGTGACCGATCGGCCCTGCCTTCGTTCCCCCGCACGGGGGATGTCGGTAGGGAATACGGATCAGAACCGAGGTGTACGCCATGGAGGCCCCGCCGGACAACGACGTGCTCTGGGCACGCGCCCTGCACTTCACCCACCACGACGGGTCGCCCGCGCTGGCCGGCGTGTCACTGGGCGTCCGCGAGAGCGAGATCCTCGCCGTCAGCGGCCCGCGCGGCAGCGGCAAGACGACCCTGCTGCGCTGCCTGTCCGGCCTGGTCCCGGTGCGCCGCGGTGAGGTCTGGTTCAACAGCGCGCCCGTGCACACCCTCAGCCCGATGGCCCGTGAGCGCCTGCGCCGCGACCGCTTCGGCTGGATCGACCCGGCTCCCGTGCTCGTCCCGGAGCTGAACGTCTGGGAGAACGCCGCGCTGCCGCTGATGCTGCGCGGCACCAGCCGCCGCCGTGCCAAGATCGCCGCGCTGGAGTGGCTGGAGCGCCTGGACATCGGGGACCGCACCCGCAAGCGCCCGCACGAACTGCGCCAGTCCGAACGGCAGCGGGTCTGCATCGCGCGGGCCCTGGCCCCGGCCCCCACGGTGCTGTTCGCGGACGAGCCGACGGCTCCCCTGCACCGCGCGGACCGCGCCCACGTCCTGCGCACGCTCACCACGGCGGCCCGCTCGCACGGCATCACGGTGGTGCTGGCCACCCACGACCCGGACACCGCCGCCCTCGCCGACCGCACGGTGTCGCTGCTGGACGGGCGGCGCGTGCGCACCGTGCACCTGCCCCCGGCCCCCGAGGCGGAAGGCCGGGCCACGTGCTCGCTCTCCGTCTGACCCGCGGCGCCCGCCCGGCCGTCCAGTTCCGCCGCCTGCTGGTGGCGGCGGCCTCGGCGGGCACGGGCTTCCTCCTGCTGTGCACCCTCGGCCACGCGATGAGCCACCCCGAGGACCCCGGCGCCGCGCTGGTGCGCCTGGCCTGGTGCGCGACCCCGCTGGCCGCGACGGTGTACTTCGCGGTCGCGGTGGCCCGTACCGACCCCGCCACCCGGCCCCGCCCCGGGCTCTCCGCGATCGGCCTGGGCCCGGGCCGCCTGATGGTCATCTCGGCGGTCACGACAGCCCTCTCCTGCACTCTGGGCTCGATGCTCGCCCTGCTCTTCTTCCTGCACCTGCGCGGCGACCTGTCGGGCATGCCCTTCGACGGAGCGGCGGCGGACTTCCTGGCGGCGGGGCAGCCGTTACCGCTCCCGGCGGCGCTGACCCTGCTGGCGCTGGTGCCGGCCATCGCGTCGGTGGCGGTGGGCCTGATCCTGCGCCCGCGGGACGACAGGCCGGCGTCGGCCCGGGCCGCGATCCGGTCCTACGGCCGCTTCGGCGCGTACGGCAGAGGGGCCGCGCGGGAGACGTTCGGGGCGTACGGCCGCTTCCGGGCCCGCCCGGCTTCGGCCACTCGTCCCCCCGGGGCGGCTCCCGGCCCGAGGACCGCCGCCGACACCCCGCAGGCGCGGGTCGCTGTGACCGTCCCTCCCGCCCCGGACCCGGGGGCCGGCCCGGCCGGCGCTCCTGTCCCTCCGGCCGCCGATCCGGCCGGCGCCCCCGTCGCCGCGGCCGCCGTCCTGGACCCCGACGCCTTCCCCCCGGCGCCCCGGGAAGCGCCGGGCGGTCTCCCCTGGGGTGTCGCCGTCCTCGCCGCGGGCCTCGCCGTGGAGGCGTACGCGAACCGCTCCGGGGCCGCCTCCGACACCCCGCTGCCCGGCGGTGTCGGCGGCGCCTCCTCCGTTCTCGTCGGCTGGATCCTCACCGCCCTCGGCCTGGCCGTCGCCGGTCCCGGCCTCACCCACCTGTGCGGGCGCCTGCTGCAGACGGGCCGCCCCGGCGCCCTGCGCCTGCTCGCCGGCCGCGTCCTGATGACGGAGGCGGGCCGCGTCGGCCGCCCCCTCGGCGTGGTCTGCGCGGTCGCGTCCGGCGCGTACGCCATGGCCACGCTGTACGACACGGCCGACCCCTCCTTCGGTCCGCTGAGCACCCTCGGGCTGCTCCTGGTCACCGGCTGCACCGTGGCGACCCTGCTGACCACGGCCGTGGAGGCCAAGCAGGCCCGCGCCGACACCACGGCCGCCCTGCTCAGGCTCGGCGCACCGAGCACGATGCTGCGCGGCGCCGCCGCCCTGCGCGCCGGCGCTCTGCTGGCCGTGTTCGGCCCGCTCACCCTGGTCGTGGCCGAGCTGGCCGTCCTCCCCCTGGCCCGCTGACAGCACGCACGGACCATCGCGCCGGCCATCGCGCCGACCGCCGCGCGAAAAAATCTCCGGCGGCCGATGAGTTCCGTCCGGACGCACCGTCTACCTCATCGAACAGCACACACCCGATGGGAGAGACCGATGACCGCGCCGTACCAGCAGATGATCTTCGTGAACCTGCCCGTGAACGACGTCGACGCCTCGAAGAAGTTCTTCACCGAGCTGGGCTACACGATCAACCCGCAGTTCAGCGACGAGAACACGGCCTCCGTGGTGATCAGCGACACCATCGTGGCGATGCTGCTCGCCAGGCCGACCTACGCGACCTTCACCAAGAAGGAGATCGCGGACGCCACGAAGACCAGCGAGGTGCTGATCGCGCTGAGCGCCGAGAGCCGCGAGAAGGTCGACGAGCTGGTCGACAAGGCGCTCGCGGCGGGCGGTTCCCCGGCGGGCGAGACGCAGGACCACGGCTTCATGTACGGCCGTTCCTTCGACGACCCCGACGGCCACACCTGGGAGGTCGTGTGGATGGACCCGTCCGCGGTGGAAGGCTGAGCCGGCGGCGGGCGGTGCTGCCTAGCATGGGCGGGTGCACCTGACACCCGCCCAACCCCACCACGCGTCCCACGACCGCGAGATCGAGTCGCTGGCCGAGTTCGACGAGGTCGTCTCGGCGAACGGCTCCCTCGCCCACTACCGGGTCCAGGCCGTCGACCTGACGGACCGTACGGACGCCCTGCGTTCCGTGGACTGCTCGGGCGCCGTCTTCCTCGGCTGCCCGATGGACCCCGAGGCCGCCGCCCGGGTGCGGACCTCCGGGGCACTGGTCTTCCCACCCGTGCCGGGCCTGCCCTTCGACCCGTACCGCGGATCCGTCTACTCCCCGGACGAGTTGTTCGACTCCCTCGGCCAGGGGTACGAGTCGACGCCGGACGCCCGCGCCTACGCCTGGTTCCAGCGGACCAAGACCGACGGTGACGTGTTCTCGTCCATGCTCCGCGCGGTCCACGACGACGCCGTCACCGACGCGCTCGACGAACTCCTCGTCGGCGCCCGGGTGGTGGGCGTCATGGGCGGCCACGCGATGGCGCGTGGCACGGAGGCGTACGCCGGTGCCGCGCGCCTGGGCCGGGAGCTGACCCGCGCCGGGTTCACGGTCGCCACCGGCGGCGGCCCGGGCGCGATGGAGGCGGCGAACCTGGGCGCGTACGCGGCCCCGTTCGACGACGGCATGCTCACCGAGGCGCTCCGCCTCCTCGCGAAGGCTCCCTCCTTCACACCGTCGATCACCGACTGGGCGCGCACCGCGTTCGAGGTGCGCGAGCGCTGGCCCGGCGGCGGGCCCTCGGTCGGGATCCCGACCTGGTTCTACGGTCACGAGCCGCCGAACGTCTTCGCCGCGCACATCGGCAAGTACTTCGCCAACGCCACCCGCGAGGACGGCCTGCTGGCCCGCTGCACCGCGGGGGTGGTCTTCCTGCCGGGCGCCGCCGGGACCGTACAGGAGATTTTCGACAACGCGACGCCGAACTACTACGAGTCGCGGGGCGAGCCGACGCCGATGGTCCTTGTGAACCGCGCCCACTGGACGGAGAAGCTGCCCGCCTGGCCGCTGTTGCGGGCGCTCGCACGGGAGCGGTCGATGGAGGACCGCATCGCCCTGGTCGACCGGATCGAGGAGGCCGCCGAGGCGTTGAAACGTCTCGGTAGTTAATAAGACGGCAAAGTCAACGCCTGTGACCTGCATATGCATTGACACTACTTATGCAGCGCTTATAGACCTGTGAGCCTCAAGGGGTGGCGATGCGATGCCCACATCACCTCACCACCCCTTCCACCCCCCGCATTCGCGCATCCTGTGAAGGACAAACGTGGCAGTCCTGTCCCTATCCCGTCGTACCGTCGCACGCACCGCGCGCATCCTCGGTGTGGCCTCCGCCTCGGCCGCGCTCGCGCTCGGCGCCGCGGGCAACGCGCTCGCCTGCAACATCAACGAGTTCTCCGCCGAAGCCAAGTGTGACGGCACGAAGGGTGTCATCACCGTCACCGACGTGGACCCCGCCGGTGTCCCGGCCACCGTCTCCGTGTTCCTCGAGAACAACGGCGCCGACGTCAAGAAGATCGGCGAGCAGGTGGTCAAGGGCTCGCGCGAAGGTGTCACCATCACCTTCGAGGAGGACTGGGCGCCGAACGCCGAGTACCGGATCCACGTCAAGGCCGAGCCCTACGTCGACGAGGACATCGAGCCCAACCTGATCACCCCGGCCACGGCCTGCAAGGCCGAGGACACCCCGCCCCCGGCCCAGACCCCGGCCCCGACGCCCACCGCGACGCCGTCGGACTCCGCGTCGACCCCGGCCGAGGAGACCGGCACCCCGACCCCGTCCGCCTCCGAGAGCGGGAGCACCGCCCCGGCGGACACCGCCAGCAACGCCCCGTCCCCCGCGGCCGGTGACTCCAACCTCGCCGAGACCGGCGCGAACTCCAACACCGGCGTCATCGCCGGCGTCGCGATCGCCCTGGTCGCCATCGGCGGCGGCGCGGTCTTCTACGGCCTCCGCCGCCGTGGGGCGAGCGGCAACCGCTGACGTCCTTCCGCACCGCACTGTGGCCCGTCCCCGCGCAGGACTTCGGGGGCGGGCCACCGCCGTGTCACCCGAAGGTCGCCCGCTCCAGCCAGAACTCCGGCGGCTCCCGCTCACCGAGCACACCGAGCACCTCGACCCGCGCGTGGGCTGTCCTGCCCGCCTTCTGCCGCCCGCGGAAGGCGGGCAGGACGGCGGTGAGCGGTCTCCGCAGCGCGACCGACCGTCGCCTTCTCGTGGCCGCGGCGCCACCCGACACCGCCGTCGGCCGGCTCCCCCACCGCGCCGTGCGGCTGGGTCCGCCGCACGAACCGCAGAACCACGAGCCGGCGTCAGGGATCCCGGCCCGCCCCCAGACCCCGGCGTCCGGTCCGGCCCCCGGAACGTGCCGACGATCGTCTCCGGCCTCCGGTCCCCGGTCTCCGGTCCCCGGTCTCCGCGAGACAGGCGTCCAGCGCTGCGGCGTCGCCCCGCGGCTCCGGCCCGTCGCCCGAGGGCAGGCCCACCTGACGGGCGATTCGGCGCAGCGTCGATCATGTGCGAGCGACGTCACGCCTCGCACCTCCGGGGTGTCCCGTCAGCCGAGCACCACGGTTTCGGCCGCGTCGAACTCCACTCCGACCACGTCCCCGGCCTCCGGCGCCGCCCGCAGCGCACACGCCGCCTCCAGCCGCGGCCCGTCACCCTCCGGCTGCAGGTGGACGGCGACATGGGTGCCCTTGAACGTCCGCGCGGCCACCACACAGCGCAGCCCCGCCTCCGGGCCCACGAGCCGCACTCCCGTCGGTCGCACCAGCACCCGACGCTCCCCCTGCGAGGCCCCCGCGGGCACCGGCACCTTCCCCCACGCCGTGTCCGCGGCCTCCCCCACGACCGTTCCCCGGACCACGTTCTGGAAGCCGAGGAACCGCGCGACGAACTCGTCCACCGGCCGCTGCCAGACCTCCAACGGCGTACCGGACTGCGCGACCCGCCCGTCCCGCATCACCACCACCCGGTCGGCCAGCGCGAACGCCTCCCCCTGGTCGTGCGTCACGGCCAGCACGGTCGTCCCCAACCGCCCGAACAGCTCCCGCAGTTCGACGACCAGCCGCTCCCGCAGCGACCGGTCCAGCTGCCCGAGCGGCTCGTCCAGCATCAGCAACCGGGGCCGGGGGGCGAGCGCCCGCGCCAGCGCCACCCGCTGCTGCTCGCCCCCGGACAGCGCGCCCACCGCCCGTCCCGCGGCCCCCGGAAGCCCGACGAGATCCAGCAACTCCCGCACCCGTGCCTCCCGTTGCCCCCGCGAGACGCCGTGCATCCGCAGCCCGAACACCACGTTCCCGCCCACGTCCCGCTGCGGAAACAGCTGATGGTCCTGGAACATCAGCCCGACTCCGCGCTGGTGCGCGGGCACCCCGGCCTGATCCCGCCCGTCGAGCAACACCCGCCCACCGTCGAGGGGTTGCAGCCCGGCCACCGCCCGCAGCAGCGTCGACTTGCCGCTGCCGCTCGGCCCGAGCACGCACACGATCTCGTGCGCGGCGACACCGAGGTCCACCCCGTCCAGCGCGGCCCGCCCGCCGAACCGTACGGTCGCGTCCTCAAGGCTCAGCAGCATCCAGCACTCCCCGGCATCTAGAACTCCCCGGTCCGGTCGGTCCGCAGCCGCTCCAGCACCAGCAGCGCCACCGCGCACACGATCATCAGAATCGTCGAGAGGGCCATCGCCTGCCCGTAGTTGACCTCGCCGGCCCGCCCGAGCAGCCGCGCCACGGCGACCGGCAGCGTCGGGCTGTCCGGCCGCGCGATGAACACCGTCGCCCCGAACTCCCCCAGCGACACGGCGAACGCGAACCCCGCCGCGATCAGCAGCGCCCGCCGCACCATCGGCAGGTCCACCTCGCGCCACACCCGCCACGGCGACGCCCCGAGCACCGCAGCCGCCTCCCGCAGCCGTACGTCCACCGCCCGCAGCACGGGCAGCATGGTCCGTACCACGAACGGCACGCCGACCAGTGCCTGCGCGAGCGGCACCAGGATCCACGAGGACCGCAGATCCAGCGGCGGCTCGTCCAGCGCGATCAGGAACCCGAACCCGACGGTCACCGCGGACACCCCGAGCGGCAGCATCAGCAGCGCGTCGAATCCGCGGACGAACCGGCCCGCGTCCCGCCGTGTCAGCGCGGCCGCGGCCAGCCCGCCGATCACCACGGCGATGACGGTCGCGGCGACCGCGTAGCGCAGCGAGTTGCCGATCGCCTCGATCGGCGGGACGAGGAACAGCCCGCCGTCGTCCCGGGTCAGCGCCCGGTAGTAGCCGAAACCGGGCGCGGTCAGCGACCGCTGCACCAGGACCGCCAGCGGCAGCAGGAGCAGGACGGCGACGGAGACCAGGACGCCGGCCAGCAGCACCCACTGCCCCGCCCCGCGCGGCCGGCGGGCGGTCGCCGACGCGTCCACCAGCCGCAGCGTGCTCTCCCGCCGCCGTACGGTCCACGCGTGCAGGGCGAGGACCGTGCCCACCGCCAGGAACTGGATGATCGTCAGCACGGCTGCCGTGGACAGGTCGAAGATCTCGGAGGTCTGCCGGTAGATCTCGACTTCGAGGGTCGAGAAGGCCGGCCCTCCCAGGATCTGCACCACGCCGAACGAGGTGAAGGTGAACAGGAAGACCATCAGCGCGGCGGCGGCCACGGCGGGCCCGAGCGCGGGCAGCGTGACCGTGCGCCAGGCCCGCGACCGGGACGCGCCGAGCGTCCGCGCGGCCTCCTCCTGCCGCGGGTCGAGCTGTGCCCAGAGCCCGCCGACGGTCCGTACGACGACCGCGTAGTTGAAGAAGACATGCGCGAGCAGGATCGCCCACACTGTGGTGTCCAGCCGTACGCCCCACAGCTCGTCCAGGAGCCCGCCCCGGCCGACGAGCGCCAGGAACGCCGTACCGACGACGACCGTCGGCAGCACGAAGGGGACCGTCACGACGGCCCGCAGGACCTGCTTGCCGGGGAACTCGAAGCGGGCGAAGACGTACGCGCCGGGCAGCGCGATCAGCAGCGTGAGCGCGGTCGAGGCGAGCGCCTGCCAGGTGGTGAACCACAGGACGTGCCGGACGTCGGACTGCCCGAGCACGTCCACCATCCGCCCGGGGTGCCAGACCCCGTCGGTCTCCAGGCCGCGCGCGACGATCGCGGCGACCGGGTAGGCGAAGAAGACCGCGAAGAACGCGACAGGCGCGGCGAGGAGCCCGAGCCGCGCCGCGTTCCCCCGGGCGTTCCCTTCGCCGCGCGGGGTCACTTCAGTACGAGCGAGGTCCACGACTTGACCCACTGGTCGCGGTGGCCGGCGATCTCGGCCGGGTCCAGGGTCTCGGGGGCCTTGGCCTGCGGCCCGTACTTCACGAACTCCGGCGGCACCTGCGCGCCCTCGCGCACCGGGTAGACGAACATGTTCAGCGGCATGTCGTCCTGGAACTCCTTGGAGAGCAGGAAGTCCAGGAGCGCCTTGCCGCCCTTGGCGTTGGCGGCGTTGCTCAGCAGGCCCGCGTACTCGACCTGCCGGAAGCAGGTGCCGGTGGCGACGCCCGTGGGCGCGGTCGTCGGCTTCGGGTCGGCATAGATCACCTCGGCGGGCGGCGAGGAGGCGTACGAGACGACGAGCGGCCGGTCGGCCTTGGCCTGTTTGCCGCCCGCGGACCCGGAGAACTCCTCGTTGTAGGCCTGCTCCCAGCCGTCGACCACCTTCACGCCGTTGGCCTTGAGCTTCTTCCAGTAGTCCGCCCACCCGTCGTCGCCGTACTTCGCGGCCGTGCCGAGCAGGAACCCCAGCCCCGGCGAGGAGGTGGAGGCGTTCTCGGTGACGAGGAGGTTCTTGTACGCGGGCTTGATCAGGTCGTCGAAGGAGGCCGGCGGGGCCAGCTTGCGCTCGCTGAAGTACGCCTTGTCGTAGTTGACGCAGATGTCACCGGTGTCGACGGGCGTGACCCGGTGCCTGGCCTGGTCGACCCGGTACTCGGGCAGGACCAGGCCGGAGTCCTTCGCCTCGTAGGACTGGAACAGCCCGTTGTCGAGGGCCCGGGACAGCAGGGTGTTGTCGACGCCGAAGAAGACGTCCCCCTGCGGGTTGTCCTTGGTGAGGATGGCCTTGTTGACGGCCTGCCCGGCGTCGCCGTCCTTGAGGACCCTGACCTGGTAGCCGGACCGCTTCTCGAAGTCCGCGAGGACGTTCTTCGACACGGCCCACGAGTTGTGGCTGACGAGGGTCACGGTCGTGGAGTCGCCGCCGCTGTCGCTGTCGGACGATCCGCACGCGGACAGCGTGACCAGGCCGAGTCCGGCGACCAGGGCGGTGGCCTTGTGGGTGATGCTCACTGAATTCCTCCTGGGGTGACCAGGAAGAGACGCGGCCCTGCCCAAAACCGTCCGGCGATCCGGCGGCTCCCGGGCAGGGCGCAACAGCTCGAGTGATGACCGAACTTCCTACCCAGAATGACCTGGGCGAGGTTCAGAGGGTCTGCGGCCGGTGCCGCACTCTCAGCGCTGTGGCGCTCCCCTGTCGGAATATGAAGATGTACTCAGACCATATGCAGATGTACTGACGCCGGTCAGACTACCTCTCGGTGGCCGCGAGCTGACCACACGCCCCGTCGATCTCCTGCCCACGGGTGTCCCGGACGGTCACCGGCACACCATGGGCGGCGATGGCCTCCACGAACGCCTTCTCGTCCTCGGGCCGGGAGGCGGTCCACTTCGACCCGGGCGTCGGGTTGAGCGGGATGAGATTGACGTGCACGGGCTTGCCCTTGAGCATCCGCCCGAGCCGGTCACCCCGCCATGCCTGGTCGTTGATGTCCCGGATCAGCGCGTACTCGATGGACAGCCGACGCCCGGAGTTCTCGACGTACTCGAAGCCGGCGTCGAGGACCTCGCGCACCTTCCACCGCGTGTTCACGGGGACGAGGGTGTCGCGCAGCTCGTCGTCGGGGGCGTGCAGCGAGATGGCGAGGCGGCACTTGAAGCCCTCGTCGGCGAAGCGGTGGATCGCCGGGACGAGACCGACCGTCGAGACGGTGATCCCGCGCTGCGACAGCCCGAGCCCGTCCGGCTCGGGGTCGGTGAGCCGCCGGATGGCTCCGACGACCCGGTTGTAGTTGGCCAGCGGTTCACCCATGCCCATGAACACGATGTTGCTCAGCCGCGCCGGACCGCCGGGAATCTCGCCGTCCCGCAGCGCCCGCATGCCGTCCACGATCTGGTGCACGATCTCCGCGGTGGACAGGTTCCGGTCCAGGCCCGCCTGCCCGGTCGCGCAGAACGGGCAGTTCATGCCGCAGCCCGCCTGGGAGCTGATGCACATGGTCACCCGGTCCGGGTAGCGCATGAGCACCGACTCGACGAGCGTCCCGTCGAACAGGCGCCACAGCGTCTTGCGGGTGGTGTCCTGGTCGGTCGACAAGTGCCGCACGACCGTCATCAGCTCGGGAAGCAACGCCTCCTGGAGCCGGCCGCGGGAGCCGGCCGGGATGTCGGTCCACTCCTGCGGATCGTGCGCGTACCGCGCGAAGTAGTGCTGCGAGAGCTGCTTGGCACGAAACGGCTTCTCACCGACCGCGGCGACCGCCTCCTTGCGCTCGGCGGGCGTGAGATCGGCAAGGTGCCGCGGCGGCTTCTTGGCTCCGCGCGGGGCGACGAAAGTGAGTTCTCCGGGTGCAGGCATATCCCTTCCAGTGTCGCAGATCAACTTGGGCAGCCCAGGCCAGAGCGGGGTGGGAGTGGTCACCCGTGGGTGCCGACTGTCAGCGTTGGTCGGCCTCGCACGGCCCAGGGACGGCCCAGGGCGCGTGCCCTAGGGGTGGGATGATCTCTTCCGGAGGGGTGCGAGTGGACATGCTTGAACTGATGGAGTGGCTGGCCGAGCGCGGCGTCACGACCGTCTTCAAGGTCGACGGCGACCGTGTGGCTGAGCAACAGGCAGCATGGATGGTCATCGTCAGCGGTGGGCCGCTCGGCGAGGACTCGTTCTTCCGTGCTGACCTGGTTACGGCAGACGCATGCCTTGAGTCGTTGCTCGCTCATCTGGAGAGCAAGGGCCTGTCACCGTTCGCTTGATCAGCGTGCCTCATGTACTCGTTGCCGCCGCTCGATGCGAACTGCGGCCGACTCTGCCCAGACGCTTGCATCCGTACCCAGGCGAACAATCTTTCAGTAACAGCCGAGCAGGTAATGCCGAGCACCGCTAGCCTTCGGCCGTGTCAAGCCGCTGCTCTTCTCGACGAGGTGCACATGCCCCCTCCGCCAAGCCAACCCCCTGTCTCGTTTGAGGAGTATCGCCTCTATTACGAGTCGACAGAAAAAGTCACCGAGAGACGGCTGGCCATGAACCGCTGGAATTACTCGATCTTAACAGCGAGCCTGCTGGCAATTGGCGTAGTTCTCGGATGGGCCTCCTCACACGACACTTTCCTTTTGGCGGGAATCGTCGGGATACTGGTACTAAGTGCCGTCGCATGCTTCATGTGCTTTTATTGGCTGAAACAGATCGATGACTTCAAGGCCCTCAATACTGCCAAGTTTGCGGTGCTAAACAATATGGCGCCGCTAGTAACATTCGAGGGACCCAACGGGCCAACGCCAGCAAAATCCTTCAACTGTTTCGACAAGGAGTGGCAAGAGCTGGCGACAGCCCAGGCTCTGCAATCCTCCTCGACAAATAGCTTTGTGCGCGGCCTGCGCTCTTCGAGCGCAGAGCGTTTCATCCCCCGAGCATTCGGCACAATCTTCGCCCTGATCTTCCTCTCCGTACTGACCTTCTCCGCCCTGAGCTGGAGCGATGTCACGGACCACCCGTCACCTTTCAGCAAGTCGGAAAAAGCCGAAAAGAAGAGTAAGTAATGGACCGCTACATCTACTCGATCATGCCAGTGTCATCAGATGATGATTACCACGAAAAACGGACAAGCTTGAGTGAAGTCGCAAGCGAATTCGAACTATCGGTGCACTTTCCACTAGATCGCGGCCTTCCTGAGATTGGCAAGGAATTCAACCTCGCGAGAGTCGTTGACGAAGTCAAGCAAGCAGCCTTGGTGATCGCCGACCTCTCACTCGAACGACCGAGTTGTTATTACGAGCTAGGGCTGGCCCAGGCGCTCGGTGCTCAGGTTGCCCTGGTGGCCGCATCGGGTACAAACGTTCATCAAGCTTTCGGAAGGAACTCGGTTTACGAATTCCGCAACCTGCAAGAATACCGGTCTACAGTGCACCGAATTTTGCAGAATTCAGGACTTGACGCATAGAGCGAAGCCGCTCGCCTCACTCGAGTCGAGGTCGGCGGAGCGGCTTTGGGCTGGAGCTGCTTTGGGGCGAGTGATCATGGCCCCGTAAGCTTCCGGCGAGTCGGGCAGTCTGTGGACCTGCCCGTTAAAGCACGACGTTGGGGCCATGATCTTAGAGGCTCGCCCCAAAGTGGCTGCCTAAAGCCGTGGAGCCGACCGCCCCAGCCACAGAGGGTGTCTCCCACTTCATGCCCGCAGCCGCCGAGCGCGCCGCCGGGCGCGGCCAGCCGGGGCGCAGACAGGAGGCAGGCCGCGCCGCAGAGGCGGCGCGCGCCCGCGCCGTGCGCGGGCCTTGATGAAGTAGGGAAAGTCTTATCCCGCTGGGATGCGGGCCTTCGACCTCGGCTACGCCGCTACATCGCTCGGCGCCTGGCCATGCTCGAGGTACACCGGGGCGCTCGCCGCTCGGGCATCGATCGCCGCAAGGATGCGTCGGGCTAGCCGAGGGATCGTCCGGTCCGCGATCTCGCTCGGGGCAACGAACGTGACGCTCTTCAGTTCCTCGGCCTGCGGGCGGATGCCCTCCACGGCCTCCGGGGCAAGCTCGCCGCCGTCGAACAGGTACAACACCTTGTCGCCCTCGGTAGTGCTGGGCGCCCAGTCCACGGCCAGGAGGCGGCCAAGCATCGGCGTGATGCCGAGTTCTTCCCGCACCTCGCGGCTGGCAGCCTGAAGCGGAGACTCACCGGTCTCGACGTAGCCCCCGGGGATGTCCCAGTAGTCCTTGTACGTGGGCACCACCATGAGGACGCGCCCGCCGGCATCGAAGAAAAGCGCACCCGCTGCCATACGCGGATGCGCCATCTTCGCTTCGTGCTCGTTCGCTGCCATGCAGCCGAGCGTACCCACCTACACCACGTGCAGCCGATCGGCGAGATCCGCCATGGCCCGGCTCGGTCGGCTGCGCTGGTTGCGTACCCACGTGAGTACGAGTTCGCGGGCCAGGTAGTGGCTCCGTACCTGCTCCGGTGCCCAAGACTCGGCTTCAAGGATCATCGCCAAGGCGTCGTCGATGCGGTTGTGTGCGCTGAGGGCACGGGCTACCTCGATGTTGTGCCGCGTCCGGCGCTCGGTCGGGAGGCTGCTGGTGTCGATACTCGACCCGAGGTCGGCGGCTACCTGCATGTCGCCCAGCTCGCCCGCGGTGGCCACACGGTGGATGTCGACGTTGGTCGGGCCGAAAGCGGTCCACATGTGGTTCGCGTCCTGCCCGAGTTGGCGGGCTGCCTGGTCGGCCTCGGCGAGGAACTCGCGCACGATCGAGCGCTCCTCCGCCCTGGCGGCTGCCATGGAACCAGCGAGGAAGAGCGTCCCGTAGATCGACAGGAACTCCGGGCTGGCCCCAGAGAGGCCCGGGCGAAGGTAGTCGGACGCATCACCGATGAGCTGCACGGCGGCGTCAAAGCGGCCAGTCGTCAGGAGGCAGTGGCCCACGGACCGGAAGAGCGAGCCGATGATCGCCGGGTCGCCGGACTGCTGCGCCGCGCTCAATCCGCGATCGGCGGCAATCCAAGCAAGGTCCACCTCGCCCACCTTCCCAAGGACCATGGCAGCGCTCTGGTACGTCAGCGCCAACAGCCCGTTGGCCTGCTCGCGCTCCCGGCCGTCGTAGGACTGCGCCGCGATGAGAGCGTCCGCCAGCACCAGGGGCAGGCGACGGGTGGCGAAGCCATAGCGGGAAGCCTGGTAGGCATCCATGATCTCTACGACGCTGGTGCGAAGCTCGTCCAGAGGCGTGGGGTCACCCTCGGTCGGCACCCCCAACAACGGCGTCAGCTGGCGGTAGTTCATCAGCGCCGACCGAAGTGCCGGCACCGTGCGGTTGCCGCTGTCGGCGGTCCACTCCATGAGGGTCGGCTCGGCAAGCAGGTCACCGAGGGACACGTCAAGGGCATCGGTCAGGGCCTTGATGACCGAGAGCCGGTCGAGCTCCATGCGGTTGTTCTCGGCCATGAACACCCGAACGGAGAGCGACTGACATGCCTGCCCGCGACCACTTCCACTCCGTCATGCGGATCGGCCCCGTGCAGATCGGCACCCACCGCGACCGCCACGGCCGCACCAAGCACGCCGCCGTGTGCACCAACGACCGCTGCGGCTGGTCCGCCGACTACTCCAGCCAGAGCGCCGCCCAGCTCGCCGCCCGCACCCACCGCTGCACCGCCCGATAGGAGGCCACCACCATGGACGTCCCCCTCTGGTTCGCCCTCGCCGCCGTCGGCTACCTCGGCATCAAGCTCATCCGCCCGCCGCTCTGGCTGGTCCTGGTGCTCCTACTGGGCGGCTACCTCATCGCCGACAGCCTCCTCGCCCCGGTCATCGACACCGCCATCAAGTAGGGAGCTCCGCCATGCTCCGCCCGAAGATCCCGACCAATCCCGCGCCGACCGGAGCCATCGTCCCCCTTCCGATCGAGCCGTCCTCCAACGACCAGCACCCGCCGACCACCGCCCCGGTTTCGGCTCCTGCATCCTCGCGCCCCACGGTGCAACTCACCCCGGGATCCGTGCTCGCCCTGGTCGGCGGCGGCACGGCCGTCGTCCTGATCGTGGGCGCCGTTCTTGTCTCCATGCTCCTCGCGGTCGCCATCACCGGCGCCTCGGTCGCCGTCTGCGCCCTGGTCATCCGCTCGCTCATCTCCTCCCAGCACCGCCGCTGAACGGTCCGGGGGCGACGCACAAGCCGCCAAGCACGCCGCCGCCTCTGGGACCGCGCACCGCCAGCCAACCGCCATCGCCAAGGAGAAGGTCATGGACGTGCACATGGTCGCAAGCGCCGCGCCGTTACTCGGCTGGGCCGTGCACGGCGGCATCCTCGCCCGCCGCCTCGCCTCCGCCCGCCGCGACCCGCTCACCGGCCTGCACACCCGCGCCGGATGGACCGCCCGCACCGAACACCTCATCCGCCGGCACTCCCGCGCGGCCGTGCTCCTGATCGACCTCGACCACTTCAAGACCCTCAACGACACCCACGGCCACGCCGCCGGGGACGCCGCCCTCGTCGAGACCGCCGACCGGCTGCGCGCCTGGTGCGGACGCAACGGCACCGCAGGTCGCCTGGGCGGAGACGAACCGTTGACTGAACTAACTCGATCATTTTCGCAGGTCAGACGGCCTTTCTGCTAGCTTCCCTGGATGCTTGAACGTGATCCCGAGAGGGAGTTAGCGAGCTTCGTGCTGCCCGAGGCCGGACAGTTGGCGGAGACGGGAGATCGGTGGAGGCCCTTTGTCCTCCTGGACGCGGACGGGGTCGAGATCGAACCCGTGGCTGCCTTCTTCGCGGAGCTGCTGGCTTGTGACAAGTCAGCAGCCACGATCCGGTCGTACGGAATGGATCTGCTGCGTTGGTGGCGCTTCCTGTGGGGCTGGGGTGTCGCTTGGGACCGTGCAGACCGGTCGGACGCTCGGGACTTCGCCCGCTGGATGAAGATCGCGAACAAGCCCGCACCGCTGCACTGGCGCCACCGACGGGACATCAAGACAGAGACAGCACCAAAGCCAGTACCGGAGCAGCTGCCTCCCGGAGCCCCCAATCCGATCACGGGAAAGTCGTCACCAGGGCTGAGATACGCGCCGACAACGCGAGCGCACTGCGAGACCGTCCTGCGGGCCTTCTACGACTTCCACCTCTCCGAGGGAACCGGGCCGATCCTGAACCCGTTTCCACTGGATCGCTCCCGGCGCCATGGCAGGGCACATGCTCACCACAACCCTGACGAGCGGTTTCGCCACGAACGGCAGGGCCGCTACCGGCCGGCCATCCCCAAGCGAGCACTTCGGCGGATCCCCAACGCGATGTTCAACGCGCTGTTCGCCGCGCTGAAGCACGACCGTGATCGAGCTCTGCTGGCGTTCTGGGTTTCCAACGGTGCTCGCGCTGAGGAACTGCTCACCAGCCGGCAACGCGACGCGCTGCCCGGCCAACAAATCCTGGGGGTGGTCCGCAAGGGGAGCCGGGCCTATCAACAACTCCCCTGCTCAGCAGACGCTTTCGTCTGGCTACGGCTCTATCAGGAGAGCGCCTGGCGGGCTGGGGTGCCGCGCGGACAGAATGAGGGGTTGTGGTGGACGTTGCGCCGCCCGTGGCGCCCCCTGAACTATCCGGCGGCCCGTGCGATGTTCAACCGAGCCAACAGTTTGCTCGGTACGAACTGGACTCTCCACGATCTTCGACACACCGCCGCCTACCGGCTGGCGAGGGATCCGAAGATGCCGCTGACCGACGTGCAGTGGGTGCTCGGTCATGCACACCTGTCGACGACACAGCTCTATCTTCCGGCCGACCGGGACGAGGTGATCGAACATGTTCGGGCACACCATGCCCGACGGGCCAAGTCCGCCGAGCGGACTCCCGCGCCTCCGGCAGCCGGCTACAACCCTGAATCCCTCAACAACCTCTTCGGGACTGCCTGGTGACACCTACGGAGACCATGTCCGTCACGACGCATGTCGCACCTCCCGCGTCCCTGAGCCTGGCCGGCGAGGCATTGAAAGCCGTCGCGTTGCGCTTCCCGCCCAGACCCGCGGAGGACGACTGGCCGACCACTGCATGCGAGCGAGCCGACATCCTGGCTCGTCTGGAGCAACCTCCTCTGCGACCGACGGACGTGAAGCAGCACCGAGCTCGGATCCGCGGAGCTCGCCAGACCTTGCAGTGGCTAGAAAATTTCCCGGGGGCCACCTGGCAGCAGCGCTGGAACGCCAGTCCCGCGAGCACGCGTCCTGGCAACGACTGGGCCCGATTGGCACCCGAGTGGATCGGAACGGCTGCTGGCCCCTCACAACGGCAGGCATTGTCGGGAGGGCTGCTGAGCCTGATCTGCGCAGACGTTGTCAGGCCCGCCCTCCCCTGGCTGCTGTCACGGACCTCGGCCAACATGACGAGCCTGCGGATCGGGCTGATCCCTGCCCGTGACCCGGAAGGATTCGCCCAGCTTGAAGCGATGGTCGAATCTGCCACGTGGTCCTCCAAGGTCGGGCGTGATGCCCTGCACTCCCTGGTCAAGATCGTGTCCGCCAAGGGCGGCACCTTGGCGGACATCACCGTCGGCGACGCCGTGGAGTATCTCGCCGCACTCAAAGCAGCGAACGCCAAAACTCGCGGCAACACCCCCTTCTACGCCTGGCTGCGAGAGTTGGGCACCCTGCCTGCAGAAGCACCCAGCTCGTTGCGCTACCTGGCCAACACCAGTGGTCAGGTGTCGATGGAGCAGCTCGTCGACCGGTTCGGCGTCCGCTGCCGCCCAGTCAGAGATCTCTTGGTGGACTACCTCAAAGAGCGGCAGCCAGGTCTCGACTACACGTCCCTGAACAACTTGTCCCGGCACCTGGCCAGCAACTTCTGGGGCGACCTGGAACAACATCATCCGGGAATCGACTCTCTCCACCTGGCGCCCGAGGTGAGCGCGGCCTGGAAGCAGAGATGCCGGACCCGCATCGAACGGCGTCGCCAGCCAGACGGCAAAGCGCGTGAAGTAGTGACCGGACGGGCCAATGTCGCCAGCATCATGATCTCCGTCCGCGCGTTCTATCTCGACATCGCCCAGTGGGCTATCGATGAGCCGGCGCGCTGGGGGCTGTGGGCGGTACCGAGTCCGATCAAGGACGCGGATGTCGCCGTCGTGAAGGACAACAAGCGGCGCAAAGCTCGGATGGACCACCGGACGCGGGAACGACTTCCGGCTTTGCCCGCTGTCGCCCGAGCGGCTTCAACATGCCTGAAAGAGGCCAAAGCCCGACTACAGGCTCTGATGGACACCCCGCCAGGTGGTCAGTTCGCTTTCGCGGGCGCCACCTTCAGGCGGGCAGCGAAGGATGGAACGACCTGGGCGGTGAACATCGCCACCGGCCGGCGCGTTGACCTGGCGCTCGCGGAGAGTCGCGCGTTCTGGGCCTGGGCGATGGTCGAGTTTCTTCAGCACACCGGTGTCCGCATCGAGGAGATGCTGGAGGCCAGCCATCACAGTCTGATCCAGTACAGACTGCCTACCACTGGCGAGATTGTCCCCTCCTGCAGATCGCGCCGTCCAAAACCGACGAGGAACGAGTCATCCTGGTCAGCCCGGAGCTCGCCGATGTGCTCAGTGCGATCATCGCCCGTGTCCGCGACCCACGCACCGGTGCCGTCCCCTACGTCTCCAGCTATGACATGGCCGAGAAGACCTGGAATCCCCAGATGCCACTGCTTTTCCAGTGGTGCCGCAGCGGCGAGAGTTCCCGCCTCTCCCCGAAGCTCCTGCGCCAAGCACTCCAAGAGGTCATGGCCTCCACGAATCTGACCGACTCAGCCGGACAGCCCTTGGACTTCTCGCCCCATGACTTTCGGCGGATCTTCATCACCGATGCCATCCGCAGCGGCCTTCCCCCACACATCGCGCAGGTCATCGCCGGGCACACCAGCATCAACACGACCATGGGATACAACGCCATCTACCCCGGCGAGGCCATCGAAGCCCATCGCGCGTTCATCGCCCGGCGCCGAGCACTCCGCCCCAGCGAGGAATACCGAACCCCCACCAACGAGGAATGGGATGCCTTCCTCGGGCACTTCGAGCGACGCAAACTGTCCATCGGAATCTGCGCTCGCGCATTCGGAACTCCCTGCATCCACGAACACGCGTGTATTCGATGCTCCATGCTCCGACCGGATCCGGCTCAGAGACACCGCCTCGTCGAGATCCGCGACAACCTGATCGCCCGAATCACCGAAGCAGAACAGGAGGGATGGCTCGGTGAGATCGAAGGACTCCAAGTCAGCCTCGCCAGCGCAGAGGAGAAGCTCATCCAGCTCGATGCAGAGCAAGCCCGTCAACGCCAAGTGATCGATCTGGGCATGCCCAGCTTCAGCCAGATCGCGACACGAATCAGTACGGCAAGAGGACCTTCAAGTTAGCCGAGCCTCATCCACGCGAATGATCTACACCACCCCGGCGCAGGCCACGACCCTCGCTCTACGGGCGGCGGGCCAGCAAATGAGTGTCGAGGAAACCCCGCTCGGAAGCTGGGTCGTGGAGCAACCGAGCAAATGTGACGAGACCGGCCCCGGCCAGCAACTCGGCAAACTGCTCCGCCGGCCAGCTATAGGCGGGCGTCACCTTGTGGTCGAAGCGAACCGGCTCCGGTCCCTCGGTCCCGAAGAAGGACACCAAGAGCAGGCCCCCTGGTGCCAAGGCACGCACCTGCTCGGCGAGCAGCGCGGGCAATTCTCCAGGTGGGGTATGGATCATCGAGTAGTGGGACAGCACTCCGCCCAGCGCACCGTCCTCGACCGGCAGGGCCTCCATCCGCGCTTCGTCGAACCGCAGCGCCGGATGGGCCCGCCGGGCGTGGGCGACCATGGCTGGGGAGAGGTCGAGCCCGAAGGCGTCCAGCCCCAAGTCATGCAGCATCGCCGTCACATGACCGGGGCCGCACCCGACGTCGGCTACCCGCAGGTTCCCCGTGCCACGCACGAGCTCGGCGAAAGTGCCGATCATGTTCCGCGCGAACGGGTGCGTCTCCAGCCCATTGGCGAACATCGACGCGTACAGATCGACGACCCCGTCGTAGGCCGCCCTCATCTCGTCCTGGTGTCCTAACACGGGAAGGAAACTAACACCCGCGCCGTTCGCAGCCATTCTCCGGCCCCACACCGGTTCCCTCAGGACTGATCATCCCGTCACCTGATCACGGGACGCTCTCGTTAGTTCAGAGAAGAATTCGTCGCCGTCGTCCGGGACCTGGCCGCCGCCGACCTCGACGCGCTCACTGCCGCACTGCACCGGCCGCTGCACTACGCCGGCGTCTCGCTGCCGCTGGCCGCTTCGGTCGGCGCCTGCCCCATCGCCGAACTTCCGGTGCCCACCCTGACCGACGCGCTCGCCGCCGCCGACGCTGCCATGTACGCCGCGAAAGGCCGTGCCCGCCGAGGTTCCCGCGCCTCTCGCTGACCGGCCACCGGGTGGCGCACAAGCCGCCAAGCACGCCGCCACCCGGGGCCGTTCCTTCCAACCGCAATCGAAAGGAACCACCAGCATGACGCACCGCACCCGCCCGCCGTCCCGCATCTGCCCGGACTGCGACGGCCAGGCCTCCGCCGCCATCACCCTCGGCGGCCGTGACCACCGGGGTCACCTGCGCACCATCACCGCCAACTGCCCGGCCTGCCACGGCACCGGCACCGCTCGTACCCGCCGCACGCAGGAGGGCGCCCGTGCCTGACCTGCTTCGCGACCCGGCCACCCTCAGCGACCTGCTGAGGGTGGCTTCGGCCGACGACTTCGACCGCTGGCACGAGCAGATCCGCCGCACCGGTGGCTGCGCCGACCCCATCCACCTCACCGGCTGGACCCTCACCAAGGACAAGACCACCGGCGAGACTCTGCACCACTACTCCACCGAGACCGAGCCCGGCGGACGCCTCCGCCTCGCCTGCGGAAACCGCCGCGCCTCCCGCTGCCCCTCCTGCGCCTTCACCTACGCGGGCGACACCTATCACCTCATCCGCGCAGGGCTCGCCGGGGACGACCGTCGCGACATCCCCGCCACCGTCCGCGACCACCCCCGCGTCTTCGCCACCCTCACCGCCCCCTCGTTCGGCCCGGTCCACAACCGTCCTGACCATGGCATCTGCCGCTGCGGCACCCGCCACCGCGAGGATGACCCAGCACTCGGCACGGCCCTCGACCCGGCCACGTACGACTACGCGGGCACCGTCCTCTTCAACAACCACGCAGGCAACCTGTGGCAGCGCTTCACCACCCGCCTCCGCCGCGAGATCGCCGCCCGCGCCGGACTCACCCGCCGCGAACTCGCCGACCACGCACGCATCTCCTACGGCAAGGTCGCCGAGTTCCAGAAGCGCGGCGCCCTGCACTTCCACGCCGTCATCCGCATCGACGGCCCCGACGGACCAAACACCCCACCTCCGGCCTGGGCCACCGTGCAGCTGCTCGACGACGCGATCCACGCCGCCGCAGCCCACTCCTACACCTCGGTCTCTGCGCCGGCCGTGCCAGACCAGCCCGCCCGCACGTTCCGCTGGGGCACACAGCTCGACGTCCGCCCGATCAAGGCCTTCGGCGACGGCTCCGACATCACCGAACAAGCCGTCGCCTCCTACGTCGCCAAGTACGCCACCAAAGCCGCCGAGAACACCGGAACCCTCGACCGCCGCATCGGCGAACTCTCCGAACTCGACCGCCACCAGGTCCCCGACCACACCCGCCGCCTGATCAAAGCCTGCAAGCAGCTCGACCCGCTTTACCCCGACCGGCGCCTGTGGGCCTGGGCGCACATGCTCGGCTTCCGCGGCCACTTCTCCTCCAAGTCCCGCCGCTACTCCACCACCCTCGGCGAACTCCGCCAGGCCCGCGCCGACTTCCGCGCCGCCCAGGAACGCGAAGCCCTCGGCCTGGAGGACCACGAGCCCGACACCGTGCTGGTCCTGGCCGACTGGCAGTACGCCGGGCACGGCCACACCCCCGGCGAATCCGTCCTCGCCGAAACCATCGCCCGCGACCTCCAACACAACCGCGAAACCGCCCGCGAAGCCCTGCGCGACCAGCTCGCCCTGGAAGGAGCCACCGCATGACCATCCGCACGCTCCCCGAGCGGTACCTGACTCCTGCCGATGTCGCCGACCTTCTCGGCGTCCCGGTCGAGACCCTGTACCAGTGGCGGCGCAAGCGCACCGGTCCCCCGGCCTTCCGTGTTGGTCGGCATCTCCGCTACGACCCGGCCCGGCTCCGTCAGTGGGTCGACGGTCTGACTGAGGTGGCTGCCTGATGGCCGGACACGTCCAAGACCGCTGGTATAAGACCGAGCTGGGTCCGAACGGCAAGCCGGTCAAGGTCAAGACCGAGCGCTACGGCAACGGGCTCCGATACCGCGCCCGGTACGTCGGTCCGGACGGCACCGAGAAGAGCAGGTCATTCCCAGACCGCCAGAAGCGCCGGGCGGAAGAGTGGCTGACCGAGACAGCTGCCGACATGTCCCGCGGTCAGTACGTCGATCCAAAGGCGGCCCGGATCACGTTCCAGCAGTACGCGGAACGCTGGATCGCCGGTCAGACGACCGACCCGACCACGCGCATCGCCGTGGAAACGCGCCTCCGCCTGCACGCCTTCCCTCGCATCGGGGCCCGGCCGCTGGGGTCCTTCCGTCCGGTCCACATCCGCGAGTTCGTGCGCGACCTCGAGCACGACCCGATGGCCGGCACCTACGCCCGCACCATCTACGCCAACGTCCGGGCAGTCCTGTCGGCCTCCGTCGACGACGGCCACCTCGCCCGGAATCCGTGCTCGGCGGCCTCCGTCCGCCCGCCCGCCATCTCCGCCGCCCGGGTCGTGCCCTGGCTCCCCTCCCAGGTGCGCGCGGTCCGCGACGCCCTGCCCGAGCGCTACCGGGCCATGGTCGACGTCGGCAGCGGCTGCGGCCTCCGGCAGGGCGAGATCCTGGGCCTGGCCGAAGACGCCGTGCGACTCGACAGGGACACCCTTCGGGTCACCGCTCAGGTCAAGTTGATCCGGGGCGTCGCCGTCTTCGCCCCGCCCAAGGGCAACAAGGAGCGGGACGTTCCGCTGCCGTCCTCCGTTGCCTCGGCCTTGCGGCGGCACATCGAGAAGCACTCGCCTCTGGGCATCAAGCTGCCGTGGATGAGGCCGGATGGGCCTCTCGTCGAGCGGCGTCTGATTTTCACCAACACCGCCGACGGGATCGTTTGGCGGAGCAACTTCAACATCCACGAGTGGAAGCCCGCTCTTGCGGCCGCCGGCCTTATCCCGACTCCCGAACCCGGCGAGCCGTATGCCTCCGCCCGGCAGCACGGAATGCATGCCCTGCGCCACTTCTACGCCTCGGTCCTCCTGGACGCGGGCGAGAGCATCAAGGCCGTGAGCGAGTACCTCGGGCACTCCGATCCCGCGATGACGCTGCGGGTGTACGCCCACCTGATGCCGAGCAGTAACGAGCGCGCCCGCCGGGCCCTGGATGGTGTCTTCGGCACGGCCCAGGAGCCCTGACGGCCCAGAGACGGCCCACCAGGCGTAAGACGGCCCCCTACTGGCGACAAACTCGCTGGTAGGGGGCTTCTTCGTACCCGCAGAACATGAGTTCTCCGGGTGCAGGCATAACCCTTCCAGTGTCGCAGATCTCCGGCAGTGACCCGGGCCGCCGGAATCCGGGCGCCCGGCAGGCCCCGCCACCGCGTGGCCGCCGCCGCACCACCGCCTCGGAATGGTCCGGGAACGCGTCAGACATCGATCGTCCCGCTGGACGAACGGGAATGTCCTCGCCCGGAACGACAGGGGCCCCCGCCGAAGCGAGGGCCCCACGAAGACGAAGACGAAGACGACGTACGACGGTCAGCCGGACCCGACGAAGAGCACCAGCAGCAGCCACACCACCGGCGCCGTCGGCAGCAACGAGTCCAGCCGGTCCATGATGCCGCCGTGCCCCGGCAGCAGCGTGCCCATGTCCTTGATGCCCAGGTCCCGCTTGATCATCGACTCGCCGAGGTCACCCAGCGTGGCACTGGCCGCGACCGCGAACCCCAGCACCAGGCCCTGCCACCAGATGCCGTCGTCGATCAGGAAGTGCATGCACAGCGCGCCCGCGACCATCGCGAACGACACCGCGCCCAGCAGGCCCTCGCGGGTCTTGCCGGGACTGATCCGCGGAGCGAGCTTGTGCTTGCCGAAGCGCCAGCCGACGGCGTACGCGCCGGTGTCGCTGACGACGGTCAGGAGCAGGAACGTCAGCACGCGACGCGACCCGTCGTCGGCCGTGAGCATCATGGAGACGAAGGTCGCCAGGAACGGGACGTAGAACGCGGCGAAGACACCCGCGGTGACGTCCTTGAGGTAGCCCTCCGGCGGTTCGGTCATCCGCCAGACCAGGACGGCCAGCGCGGTGAGCGCCATCGCCACCCACGCGCCCTCGGCGCCCCGGACGTACCCGGAGACGACCATGGCAGCACCACCGAGCGCCAGCGGGACGAGGGGCGCCTTGATGCCCTTGCGCTCCTCCAGCCGCCGGGTCAGCTCCCACAGGCCCACCACGACGGCGACCGCCACCACGCCGACGAACGCGGCCTTGACGACGAACAGGGACGCGACGATCACCACGCCGAGCCCGACCCCGACCCCTATGGCCGCACCCAGGTCACGGCCCGCGCTCTTCTTCTGCGGCGCGGACGCCGGCTGCGAGGCGTCGGGCATGGGCTCCGGATTCTGCGGCACCGCCCCGTAGGGCCGGGCCTGCGGCGTGTCGTAGGGCCCGTGGGTGAGGGCCTGCGGCGTGTCGTAAGGCCCGTGGGTGAGGGCCTGCGGCGTGTCGTAAGGCCCGTGGGCGGGTGCCTGCGGCGTGTCGTAATGCGGCGGAGTCCGCTGGGCGTCGTACGACTGCGTCTGCGGCGTCTCCTCGCGGAACAAGGGGCCGCTCAGCCGAGCGGGCCCCCGGTCGTCATCCTGGTCTCCGCCGTACGCGGGTACCTCGGGCACGATGGGCATGGGGCGAGTGTGCTGCGCGTCATGCGCATCGTACGCGGGACCCGCCGGGGCCGCCCCCTGGACAGGCCCCCGGTCGGACGGCCCCCAGTACCCGGTGGGTGGCGGCGCTCCCCAGGAAGAGTCGTTCATCAGACCTCGAGCAGCTCCGCTTCCTTGTGCTTGAGGAGCTCGTCCACCTGGGCGACGTACTTGTGGGTGGTGTCGTCGAGCTCCTTCTCCGCACGGCGGCCCTCGTCCTCACCGACCTCGCCGTCCTTGACGAGCTTGTCGATGGCGTCCTTGGCCTTGCGGCGCACCGCGCGGATGGAGACCTTGCTGTCCTCGGCCTTGCTCCGGGCGACCTTGATGTAGTCGCGCCGGCGCTCCTCGGTGAGCTCGGGGAACACCACTCGGATGATGTTGCCGTCGTTGCTCGGGTTGACGCCCAGGTCGGAGTCGCGGATCGCCTGCTCGATGTTGCGCAGCGCGCTCTTGTCGAACGGCGTCACGACCGCCATGCGCGGCTCCGGCACGGAGAACGAAGCCAGCTGGTTGATCGGCGTCGGCGCACCGTAGTAGTCGGCCACGATCTTGTTGAACATCGCCGGGTGCGCACGGCCGGTGCGGATCGCGGCGAAGTCCTCCTTGGCGACCACGACGGCCTTCTCCATCTTCTCCTCGGCCTCGAGGAGGGTCTCTTCGATCACCACTTGCTCCTGCGTGTCTTGAGTAGGCCCGGCTGCGGTTCCTTGACGGAGGCGGCGGCCGGCTGCGTCGCGTCTTCTTCCTGCACGGTTCCCGACCGGCTGGACATTGTCCATCCCCCGGCCAGGGTCCGTCCCGTCCGTCCCCCGGACGGGGTGGTTCCGGGGTCGTCAGTCCCGGCTGCCCTGGTCACCCACGAGCGTGCCGATCTTCTCACCCTTGACGGCGCGCGCGATATTGCCCTCGGCCAGGAGCTCGAAGACCAGGATCGGGAGCTTGTTGTCGCGGCACAGGGTGATCGCGGTCATGTCGGCGACCTTGAGGTCGCGGGTGATGACCTCGCCGTAGCCGAGGGAGTCGAACTTGACCGCGTCCCGGTTGGTCTTCGGGTCGGAGTCGTAGACCCCGTCCACGCCGTTCTTGCCCATCAGCAGCGCCTCGGCGTCGATCTCCAGGGCGCGCTGCGCGGCGGTGGTGTCGGTGGAGAAGTACGGCATGCCCATCCCGGCGCCGAAGATGACCACGCGGCCCTTCTCCAGGTGGCGCACGGCACGCAGCGGGATGTACGGCTCGGCGACCTGGCCCATGGTGATGGCGGTCTGCACCCGGCTGTCGATGCCCTCCTTCTCCAGGAAGTCCTGGAGGGCGAGGCAGTTCATGACGGTGCCGAGCATGCCCATGTAGTCGGAGCGGGCCCGGTCCATGCCGCGCTGCTGGAGTTCGGCGCCACGGAAGAAGTTGCCGCCGCCGATGACGACCGCGATCTCCGCGCCGTCACGCACGACGGCCGCGATCTCGCGCGCGATCTTGTGCACCACGTCGGGGTCGACACCCAGGCCCCCGCCACCGGCGAACGCCTCTCCGGACAGCTTCAGCAGAAACCGCCCGCGTACTTTGCCGTCGTCGCTCTTGTGGGCCTTGGTGGTCATGGCGTTCTCTTCTTTCACGTGTCGCACATACGAAGAAGGCCACTGCCGGTGGGGTGTCGTTCGCATCCCATGCGCGGCAATGGCCTCCTCGTCAGATCTGCTGTCGTCCGCCACACACGTGACGGCGTACGCGGACGACTGCTGCCGACCCTATCGGGGTCGCGCGTCGATCGCGGTACGGACTCAGATGCCGACCTTGATGCGCGTGAAGCGCTTCAGGGTGACACCGGCCTCGTCCAGAACCTTCTGGACCGACTTCTTGTTGTCGAGCGCGTACGGCTGGCCCAGGAGCGTGGCGTCCTTGAAGAAGCCGTTGAGGCGACCCTCGACGATCTTCGGCAGGGCGGCCTCGGGCTTGCCCTCGGCGCGGGTGGTCTCCTCGGCGACGCGGCGCTCGGACTCGACGACCTCGGCCGGCACGTCCTCCTTGGAGAGGTACTTCGGCGCGAAGGCGGCGATGTGCTGGGCGACGCCCTTGGCGATCTCGGCGTTGGGCTTGTCGAGCTCGACGAGGACACCGATCTGCGGCGGCAGGTCGGGCATCGTGCGGTGCATGTACGCCGTCACGAAGCCGTCGGAGAACTGCGAGAAGCGGTCCAGGACGATCTTCTCGCCCAGGTTGGCGTTGGCCTCGTCCACGAACGCCTGGACGGTCTTGCCGGGCTCGATCTCGGAGGCGAGCAGCGCCTCCAGGTCGGCCGGGGAGACCTTGGCGACGTGCTCGGCGATCGCGGTGGCGACGGCCTGGAACTTCTCGCCCTTGGCGACGAAGTCCGTCTCGCACTTCAGCTCGACGAGGACACCGGAGGAGTTGTCGTCGGCGATGATCGAGACCACGGCGCCGTTCTCGGCGGAGCGGCCCTCGCGCTTGGCGACGCCCTTCTGGCCCTTGATACGGAGCGCCTCGACAGCCTTCTCGACGTTGCCCTCGGCCTCGTCCAGCGCCTTCTTGCAGTCCATCATGCCGGCGCCCGTGAGCTCACGGAGCTTCTTGACGTCGGCGGCGGTGTAGTTCGCCATGATTTCTGGAATCTCTCTCGAAGTCCGAAGATCTACGGGCCGAACGGCGGGGGCTTCGTGGGCCCCCGCCGTCCAGAACCCGAAGGGGTGAGGGGTCAGGCCTGCTCGGCGTCCGCGGCAGGGGCCTCGGCGGCAGCCTCGGCCGGGGCCTCGTCAGCGGGCGCCTCGGCGGCGGGAGCCTCGTCGGCGGCGGCCTCGGCGGCCGGAGCCTCGTCGGCCGGAGCCTCAGCGGCGGGCGCCTCGGCGGCGGGGGCCTCGGCCTCGTCCGCCTTCTTCTCGCCCTCGAGCAGGTCGCGCTCCCACGCGGCCAGCGGCTCGCCCGCGGCCTTGTCGCCCTTGCCCTCGGTGGCGACACCGGAGCGGGAGATGAGGCCCTCGGCGACCGCGTCAGCGATCACACGGGTGAGCAGCGTGACGGAGCGGATCGCGTCGTCGTTGCCGGGGATCTTGTAGTCGACCTCGTCGGGGTCGCAGTTGGTGTCGAGGATGGCGACGACCGGGATGTTGAGCTTCCGGGCCTCGCCGACCGCGATGTGCTCCTTCTTGGTGTCCACGATCCAGACGGCGCTGGGCACCTTGGACATCTCGCGGATACCACCGAGGGTCTTCTCCAGCTTGGCCTTCTCGCGCGAGAGCACGAGAAGCTCCTTCTTGGTCAGACCGGACGCGGCGACGTCGTCGAAGTCGATCTGCTCGAGCTCCTTGAGGCGCTGCAGACGCTTGTAGACGGTCGAGAAGTTGGTGAGCATGCCGCCCAGCCAGCGCTGGTTGACGTAGGGCATGCCGACACGGGTGGCCTGCTCGGCGATGGCCTCCTGCGCCTGCTTCTTCGTGCCGACGAACATGACCGTGCCGCCGTGGGCGACGGTCTCCTTGACGAACTCGTAGGCGCGGTCGATGTACGACAGCGACTGGAGCAGGTCGATGATGTAGATGCCGTTGCGCTCCGTGAAGATGAACCGCTTCATCTTCGGGTTCCAACGACGGGTCTGGTGACCGAAGTGGACGCCGCTCTCCAGCAGCTCCCGCATCGTGACGACGGCCATGGCCGTTCTCCTTGGTGTTCTCGGTTGTACCGCGCGCGCCGGATGGCACTCGCGCCTGACGCCCGCGATGCGCCTTGCCGCTAGGGACCGAGAGGCGCTGACACCGGCTGTTTGACGGCCTGATGTCGGGGCGTGCGAAGTCGACCCGGTGACCCGGATCGCCAAAGGAAGTGTACGGGACCCGCGAGGCACCGGGTGACGCCACTGTCCACAACCGGGGAGTAGTCCACAGGCCCCAACCATGATCGCGCCGGATGCGGGACGGTTTCCGGCATGCGAACGAAACGATGCGTGGTGACGTGGGCGGTGGCGCTGCTGCTCCTGACGGCAGCGGTGCTGACGTGCCCGGCCGGGCCGAGCGTCCGGCCGGTCACCCTCGTCCCGGCGGCCACGGACACGTCCGTCCCGCCCCTCGGCCGCGGCTGGCCCGTGGGCACCCGCCCCCCGGTCCTGCGCGGCTGGCTCCCCCCGGCGACGGTCTACGGCCGCGGCCACCGGGGCGTCGATGTGGCGGCCGCTCCCGGCACCCCGGTCCGGGCGGTGGCGGCGGGCCGGGTCTCCTTCGCCGGCCGGGTGGCGGGCAGGGGCGTCATCGCGGTGGAGCTCACGGGAACCGGTGATCCCCCACTGCGGACGACCTACGAGCCGGTACGGGCCTCGGTGCGCAAGGGCGACGAGGTGACGGCGGGCGAACCCCTGGGCACGGTGGAACCGACGGGCTCCCACTGCACGGCTCCGTGCGTCCACTGGGGCCTGCGCAGAGGCGAGGCCTATCTGGACCCGCTGGCACTGCTGCCGGCCTGGCTCCTGCGCCGGGGACCGTCACGACTACTGCCGGTGACCGGCGTCCCGCTGCCCTCATAACCGCCGGGTCACGAGAACGACGGGCAGTCGGACCCCCGGAGCGGCACCGGGCGGCACCGCGGCACAGCGGCACCGCGGCCCGGAGGGACGCACTCGGCACCCCCAGGATGACTCGGGCCCGGAGGAACGGCACACGGCCCGGAGAAACGGCACACGGCCTCCCGGCACGACTCCCCCGGAAAGCCCGCCCGGCCGGCCTGCCAGAGACGGCACTCGCCCCGAAGCCCCGGAACCCCGGAACCCCGGAGAGACGGCACCCGGCCTGCCAGGGCGACCACACCCCGGAGAAACGGGCCCCAGCCCCTGGGAATGGGGACGCCCACCCGTCCCGGAAGAACGGCACGGGTCTCCCAGGACGGCTCCCGTCCGGAGAAGCGGCCCCCCGCCTCCCCGGACGGCACAGGCCGGGACGAACGGCCCCCTGCGAACGTCAAGCCGCGCGGCCCCGCCGATGCCGGCCGCCCTCAGCCCCGCACGCCCCGCAGCGCCATGGACACCGCCGCCTCGGTGATCACCGCGGGCTCCTCCGCCGCCCCCAGCTCGATCCTGCGCACCGCCGCGTCCACCACTCCCTGGAGCAACATGGCCGCCATCCGGGGCTGCGCGTGCCCCATCTCCGCCAACGCCTCGACGATCATCGCGACCAGCCCGCCGTGCGCGGCCCGGATCTTCTCCCGGGCCCCCGCGTCCAGCTCGCTCGCGGAGATCGCCACCACGGCCCGGTGGCGCCGGTCCCCGACCAGGGCCAGCTGCTGCCGGACATACGCCTCGACCTTGCCCTCGGGTGTCCCGGCCCGTTCCATCGCCGCCGACACCTCCGCCGCCCAGACGGGAAAGTCGGCCTCGCACAGTTCCTCGACCACGGCGGCCCGCGATCGGAAGTACTCGTACACGGACGAGCGCGCGAGGCCCGTCCGCTCGGCGAGGGCGGGGAAGGTCAGTGCCTCCGTCCCGCCTTCGGACAGCAGGGAACGAGCCGCGTCCAGCAGGGCGGCTCGCTGCATCGACCGGTGCTCGGCCACGGAGGCCGCTCGAATCCTTGGCACGTCAACCACTCTACGGACGGACCACCCCGGACGGGAGTCACTGCGCCCGACCGGACATCACCCGGCCAGGTCACCGACCGAAGCTCGCCAGTTTCGCCCGCAGCTGGAGCACGGACTTGGTGTGGATCTGGCTCACCCGGCTCTCCGTCACACCCAGCACGTTCCCGATCTCGGCGAGCGTGAGGCCTTCGTAGTAGTACAGCGTCACCACGGTCTTCTCCCGTTCGGGCAACGTGTTGATCGCCCGCGCCAGGAACCGCCGCAGCTCCCGGTCCTCGGCCACCTCGACCGGGTTGTCCGCGGCGGTGTCCTCCAGCGTGTCCATGACGCTGAGTCCGTCCCCGCCCTCGCCCCCGACATGCAGCAGCTCCTCCAGAGCCACCACGTTGGCCAGCGACAACTGACTGAACACCGCGTGGAGTTCATCCACCGCGATGCCCATCTCGGCGGCCACCTCCCCCTCCGACGGGGTACGTCTGAGCCGCGCCTCCAGCGTCGTGTACGCCCGCTCGACGTTGCGTGCCTTCTGCCGCACCGAGCGAGGGATCCAGTCCAGCGCGCGCAGCTCGTCGATCATCGCGCCCCGGATCCGGGTGATCGCGTACGTCTCGAACTTGATCTCCCGGTCGATGTCGAACTTCTCGATCGCGTCGATCAGTCCGAAGACGCCGGAGGACACGAAGTCCGCCTGCTCCACATTGGGCGGCAGGCCCACGCTCACCCGTCCCGCCACGTACTTCACCAGCGGCGAGTAGTGCAGGATCAGCTGCTCGCGCAGCCGCTCGTCTCCTGTCGCCTTGTACGACCGCCACAGCTCGTCGACTGTCGAGGGAGCGGGCGGCCGTACGCTGCCACCCTCGCGGGCGGCTGGGGGGATGGCCGCCCGGTCGGACCCGGAGGTGTGCTGGGGCATGCGTCGCCTTGTGCCGTTCTGCCGTGAAGTGGTGCTGTCTGGGTGAGCTGTCGGTCTGATGCCGAGTTGCCTGTCGTCGTCGGAATCCTGGTGAGCGTAGCGTGACTGGAGCGTCGCAGTGCGCGAACGGCGTCGCTCGGGGCATACGCAGAGACGTTCCGCCGGGCGCCCGGCCGAGCCCGCCCCATCGCTCTGCGTGATCACGGGACCACGCCAACTGCGGGAATCCGCAAGGGCGTCAGGGTTCCCCCGGACGGCCGAACACGCACCGTCAACACCCACGCCGAGCATCGCGTACGGAGATCATTGACTGGCGTGTCAACTTCCAGCCGTCGCCGTGTCGTTCGACGTAACCGAGTGATCGGAGTTCGTACAGTCTCGCGACCGCGTCGTCCTGGGTGGTCTGCGCGCCGCGCGCGATCTCCTCGGGGGTCGCTGTGCCGCGCCCCGGCAGCGCGGCCAGGACCCGCCGGGCGGCGGTGTCCAGGAGGTCGCGCGGCAGTACCGGCCCGCGCCGGTCCGGGGCCAGTTCGCCCATGTCGCCGACCAGCTCCACGACTTCCGCGGCGTCGGTGACCAGTACGGCGTCCTGGCGCAGCAGCTCGTGCACACCGGCGGACAGGCCGCTGGTGGCGGGCCCCGGCACCCCCATGGTGTGGCGGCCCAGCCGCTGGGCCGCCCGTGCCGTGACCAGGGAACCGCTCCGGTAGGCGGCCTCCACGACCACGGTGCCCCGGGTGAGCGCGGCGATCACCCGGTTCCGCAGCACGAATCTGCTCGGCGTCGGATGGTCGCCGGGCGGCAACTCCCCCACCACCAGACCCTGTTCCGCGATCCTGGTGATCAACTGGGCGTGTCCGCGCGGGTAGGGCCGGTCGACACCGCAGGCCAGCACGGCGACGGTGGCGCCGCCTGCGCCGAGGGCACCGCGGTGGGCGGCACCGTCGACCCCGTAGGCCCCGCCGGACACCACGACCCAGCCCCGCTCGGCGAGGCCGGCGGCGAGGGTGGCCGCCATGTGGGCGCCGTACTCGGTGCAGGCCCGGGCGCCGACCACGGCGACCGACCTCAGCGCCCACATCCGCAGGCTGGGCCTGCCCCGGACCCACAACCCCAGGGGCCGCGCGTCACCGAGATCGTCGAGCTGCCCCGGCCACTCGGCGTCACCCGGCGCCACGAACCGCACCCCGGCCTCCCGGGCGACGGCGAGATCCCGCCCCGGCTCGGCCTGCCCGGCCCGTCCCAGCAGCCCCGCCCACCGCTTCCCGCTGGCCCTGGGGAGAGCCGTCCCGCCCTCCCGCAAGCGCCGCGCCACCTCGCTCACGCCGAGCTCGCGCACCCACCGTCCGGCGGCCTCGTCGCCGGGCTCGACGACCCGGGTGAGGAAGACACGGTCGAGCAGCCGGCGGCCCGGATCGTCGTCGGCGTTCATGTCAGCGCCCCGAGGGCCATGGGCACACCGCGTGGCACCCCGGTCCGCAGTTGCAGGGCCAGGGCGACGTCCGTCGCGTCGGGGCGGTCGTGGCCCACGAGGTCCGCGACGGTCCAGGCCACCCGCAGGACGCGGTCGAGCCCGCGAGCGGTCAGGACACCCCGCTCCAGGCTCCGCTCCGCCTCGTCCATGGCGCCGCGTACGGCGTACCAGCGGCTGCGCAGCTCGCGTCCGGGCACCTCGCTGTTGGTGCGCCAGGGAGTGCCGGTGAGTCGGGCCAGCGCGCGTGCCCTGGCCTCGCGGACCCGGTCGGCCACGGTCGCCGTCGAGTCGCCCCGCGTCCCGCTCCCGGTCAGCTGGGAACGGGTGATGCGGTCCACCTCGACGCGCAGGTCGACCCGGTCGAGCAGCGGGCCGGACAGCCTGGCCTGGTAGCGCCTGATCGCGGAGGGCGGGCACTCGCACAGGTCACCCGTCTGGGAGAAGCGTCCGCACGGGCACGGGTTGGCCGCGAGCACCATCAGGAACTTCGCCGGGAAGCGCACGACCCCCGCACTGCGCGCGATCACGACGTGCCCCGCCTCCAGCGGCTGCCTCAGGGCGTCCAGGGCCCGGCTGCTGAACTCCGGCGTCTCGTCCAGGAAGAGGACGCCACGGTGGGACAGCGAGACCGCCCCGGGCCGCGCGATGCCGTTGCCGCCGCCGACCAGTGCCTGCATCGTCGCCGAGTGGTGCGGGGCGCAGTAGGGAGCGACGTCGACCAGGGGCCTGCCCGCGGGCAGCAGCCCCGCCACCGAGTGCACCGCCGTGACCTCCAGCGACTCCTGCCGGCTGAGCCGGGGCAGGACGGCGGGCAGCCGCTCGGCGAGCATCGTCTTGCCGGCTCCGGGTGGCCCCTCCAGGAAGAGGTGGTGCCCGCCCGCCGCGGAGACCTCCACCGCCGTACGCGCGGACACCTGCCCCACGACGTCGGCGAGGTCATGGCCGTGGTCGAGCTGGGCGGCACCCATGCTGTGCATGCCCGTGGCCGCGCCCGTGCCGGGCATCCGCAGTCCGGCGAGCAGCGGGTCGGGTCGGCCCGCCTCGTCCGGCTCCTCGTCGGGCACGGGCTCGTCCGCGAGGACCGCGATCAGCTGCCGCAGAGTGCGCACCCCCAGGACGGAGACACCCGGCACCAATGACGCCTCGGCGGCGGCGCACTCGGGCACGACGACCTGCTCGTATCCGGCGTCCGCCGCGGCCAGGACCGCCGGGAGGATGCCCCGGACCGGCCGGACCCGGCCGTCGAGGCCCAGCTCGCCGATCATCACGATGTCGGCGAGCACCCGTGGGTCGATCCGCTCGGCGGCGCCGAGCACCGCGCAGGCGACGGCGAGGTCGAAGCCGGATCCGCCCTTGGGCACCGAGGCCGGGCTGAGCCCCACGGTCAGTTTCTTCTGCGGCCACTCGGCCCCGGAATTGACCACCGCGGCCCGTACGCGGTCCCGGCTCTCCGTCAGGCTCTTGTCGGGCAGCCCCACCAGCGTGAACGCCGCCACTCCCGGTTCGAGGTCGGCCTGCACCTCGACCACCACGCCCTCGACACCCACCAGCGCCACCGAGCAGGTCCGTGCGAACCCCATTTCAGGCCACCCCCCGCGCATGCTCGACGACGGGCGCGCCGCGGCGGGGCAGTACGACGCCCACCAGGTCGATACGGACGCCTCCCGGTGGTGCGCCTCCGTGGGCGTGGATCCAGCGCTCGGCGAGGCCGCGCAGGCGCTCCGCCTTGTCGGGGGTCACCGCGGCCATCGGATGCTCGAAGAGCCCCGCTCGCCGTGTCTTGACCTCGCAGACGACCAGGACGTCGCCGTCCCGCGCCACGATGTCGATCTCCCCGGTCCTGCCGCAGCGCCAGTTGCGCTCCAGGACCGTCATCCCGGCCTCCGCCAGTCGCCGGGCGGCCAGGGTCTCGCCGTACTTGCCGAGTGCGCTTCGTGCGTTCATGTCGGCACCACCTCCGGCGCCAACCGTCACGCAGACAGGTCCACCCGAGTGGATCTTGGTGGACTACTCACCGGTTGTGGAAAACTCCGTCACCCACTCGGGGGACGTCATCCGCCGGGGACCGTCATCCGCTCGGCAGTTCGAGGTCGCTCTTGTTCAGCTCCTCGATGTTCACGTCCTTGAACGTGAGGACCCGCACCTGCTTCACGAACCGAGCCGGCCGGTACATGTCCCACACCCAGGCATCCGCCATGGACACCTCGAAGAACACCTCGCCCTGGACCGAGTGCACCTGCATCTCATAGTCGTTGGTGAGGTAGAAGCGGCGCTCGGTCTCGATCACGTATTTGAACAGACCGACGACATCGCGGTACTCCCGGTAGAGCTTGAGCTCCATCTCGGTCTCGTACTTCTCGAGGTCCTCGGCGCTCATGGCATGTTCCCCTTCAGCCGTGCGATCCCACCATTGTGCGCCAGTCCCGCGAGCCCCTAGACGATTTCGGTGTCAAGGGTCACGGGGCCGGCCGGGGGACCTTCGTCGAGCAGCCTCCGGAGCAGCTCGGCGAGTCTGGTCGGATACACCGTCTCATGTGCCTGGGTCAGTTCCTGACACGTCCACCAGCGCGCTCCGGCGACACTGCGCCGCTCCAGTTCGGTCAGGCCGAGCGCCCGGGTCGCCGTCTGGGTGGTCCGGGCCAGGTAGTACCACTCGTCCTGGTCCCAGCGGCGGCCCGCGAACGGGAACGAGCACGTCCGCCGCCACAGCACCGGGCCGAGCTCGACCTCGGTGATGCCGGTCTCCTCAGCGAGTTCCCTGAGGGCGGCCTCTTCACGAGTCTCGTCACCCTCCAGGCCGCCGCCGGGCGTGAACCACCAGTCGTCGGCCGGATCGTCCGGCTCGTGGCCGTGCAGGAGCAGGATGCGGTCACGCGGGTCGAGCAGCACCACCCGGGCGACCCGGCGCAACCCGCCGTCGTACGTGTCGGTGGCGGTGTCCGCCGCCTCAGCCGGCACCGGCGGGCTCCGTCCGGGGCCGGGAGCGGCCGCCCAGCCGCTTGGCGACCGGACCGTACGCGCCGCCGCCCAGGACGAGCGCCCCGCCGACGACGATCAGGACGCCGATCGTACGGAGCGGCCCGGGTGCGGACAGCGCACCGAGCGTCTCGAAGCCGGCCGGCCGCTTCAGCATGCCGTTCATGGGCCACACGACGGCGTCCACGCGGGCTGTCACGGCGCTCCGCGCCACCGTGCCGCTCGCCGCGTCGGTGAGGTGGGCCGTGGAGTCCAGCGAGCCCTGACGCTCGTCACCGAGGAGGAAGAGCCGGCCCTCCGGCACGGTCACGGCCGGAAAGTCCGTGCCCTCGGCGAGGCTGCCCGCGGGCAGATACGGTTCGTCGATCTGCTTGCCGTTGACGGTCAGCCTGCCGTTCGTGCAGCAGGACACGGTGTCGCCGCCGACGGCGACCACCCGCTTGACCACGAGGGCGTTGGCCACCCAGGCCGTGTCCTTGAAGACGACGACGTCACCCCGGCGCACCGCGTCACCGTCCACGCGCTCGGCCAGGACCCGGTCGCCGGCGTCGATCGCCGGCGTCATCGAGCTGGTGGGCACGGTGTACGGCCGGTAGATCACCGCTCCCCAGGCGAACCCGCCGAGGAACAGCACAAGGCCCAGTGCGACGGCCAGTCCGGACAGTCGCTGTCCGGTCCGGCTGCCCACCGGGCCCGTGTCCGTGCCACCGCCGTGCGGGGCCGTACGTGTCGTGCTCTCACCACCCATGGGTCCGCACCCTACCCGGCGGTACCCGGCCTGGTCAGCCCTTCCGGTCCGGCCAAGGTCACCACCGCACGAGGGTTTGACGAGCCTTGACCGTACGGCCGGCAAGCCCCGTCGTACGGCCCGGGAGCCCACCGCGGGATGCGGCGGCTCCCTCAGCGGGTCTGGGCGGCGGCGATCTTCCGGCGGCGCCACAGGGCCACCGGCAGGACGCCGACGAGGGCGATCCCGTTCGGGGCGATGGCGAGGGTGGCGGAGGACGCCGACTGGGCCTTCAGCCCGTCCTGGTCGAAGGTGTCCGGGACCGGCAGGGTGCCCCAGCGGTTGATCGGCCAGGCCTTCACCACGGCCCGCCCAACGACCTCGTCCACCGGCACCATGCCCTTGTTCTTGTCGTTCCGGTTGTAGCGCGAGTCCCGCGAGTTCTGCCGGTGGTCGCCCATCACCCAGATGAAGCCCTTGGGCACCTTCACCGTGAACTGGCCGCCCTGGTCGTCGACGCTGCACGGGGTGTTGCCGGGGTACACGTACGGCTCGTTCAGCGCCTTGCCGTTGACCGTGAGCGGGCCGCTGTTCTTGCACGAGACGGTGTCGCCGCCCACACCGACGACGCGCTTGATGAGGTCCTTCTCCTCGGCGGACGGCATCAGGCCGATCCAGCTGAGGAACGTCTGCACCGCGTTCGGGTCCGTCGTCGGCTCACCCGCCAGCCACTGGTCGGGGTCGTGGAAGACCACGACCTCGCCGCGCTCGGGCTCGGAGCCGAACCACGGGGTGAGCTTGTCGACCAGAACACGGTCGCCCTCCTGGAGGGTGTTCTGCATCGAGTCGGACGGGATCGAGAACGCCTGCACCAGGAAGGTCTTGATCAGCAGTGCCAGCACCAGCGCGATACCGATCAGGATGGGCAGCTCCTTCCAGAAGGAGCGCTGCTTCTTCCCCTGGGAGCCGGGGTCACCGGGTCCCTGGCCGTCCGTCCCTGTCCGCTCGGTCACCGTGCCGTCCTCGGCCGCCCCGGAGTCATTCCCGGGGGTCACGGCGCTGTCCGCGGCCGGGACGGCTGTCTCCGCGGGACGCCCGCGGTGCTCCTCGCCGTCGTGTCCGGACCGTGCGCCAACCGCCACATCCCCCACGCCAACTCCTTACTCTGTGCCGCCGCTGCCTGCCCCATACACGGCGCAGGCCCACCACTCCCATAACGAGCGGGAGTTCCGCAGGGCTCGGGAGCTGGACCGATCCGTTCGGATCGTCGGGTGCAACCCTAAGCGACGGCGGAGCGGCCGCGGTCGACCCGGATACCGAGTCGGACACGGAGGCATAGGTTTTCGGCTCCTCCAGCTTGTTCCAGTGGCCGAAGGGCCAGGCGATGACCATGGCCCGCCCCACCACCGAGTTCTCGGAGACCGTGCCGCCGTAGTCGGTGTCCTGGTGCGCGCGGGAGTCCGCGGAGTTGTCCCGGTGGTCGCCCATCACCCACAGCCGTCCCTGCGGCACGGTGATGTCGAACTGCGTCGTCGACGGGACGTTGCCGGGATACAGATAGTCCTCGTTCAGGGGAACACCGTTGACGGTGACCCGCCCCTGCGTGTCGCAGCACGTGACACGGTCGCCGCCGACGCCGACGACCCGCTTGATGAGGTCCTTCTCGTTGTCGGACGGCAGCAGGCCGATGAAGGTGAGCCCTTCCTTGACCTGCTTGACGACGATGGGATCCTCCTTCGTCGCGGTCGGCTGCTCGTCCTGGAGCCAGCCACCGGGGTCCTTGAAGACGACGACGTCCCCGCGCTGCGGCTTGGAGCCGAACCACGGGGTGAACTTGTCCACCAGGACCCGGTCGCCGATCTGGATCGTCTGCTCCATCGAGCCGGACGGGATCACGAACGCCTGGACGAGGAACGTCTTCAGGACGAGGGCTATGAGGACGGCGACACCGACGAGGAGGGGGATCTCCTTGATCGCGGAGCGCCTGCGGCGCCGCTTGACCTTGCGCTGGAGCTTGCGCCGCTCGGCACGGCTGCGCCCGGCTGCCGCGCCGGCGGAGGCGCGCCGGGAGCCGGTGGGCAGCAGGTTGTCGGCCGCGCTGCTCGACGTACCGCGCGGTCTGCCGCGGTTACCCATGGGCGCCGGCCACAGTGGTCGGTTCGCCGGCCCCTTCGGCGGCGGGCACGCGCGCGTAGGCGTCGGGGCGGTGCAGGCGGGTGAAGTGGCCGGCGGGCCACAGGATCCAGTCGGCCCGGCCGATGACGCCGCCGACGGGGATCATGCCGCCGCCCGGTGAGCCCAGGTGGTCGCGGGAGTCGCTGGAGTTGCCGCGGTGGTCGCCGAGGACGAACAGGGTGCCCTCGGGCACGACGACGTCGAAGCGCACGGTGGACGGGCTGTCGCCGGGATACAGGAACGTCGTCTCGTCGACGGACCGGGAGTTCACCTCGATCCTCCCCTCCTTGTCACAGCAGACCACGTGGTCTCCCCCCACGCCCACAACGCGTTTGATGTAGTCCGCGTCCCCGAAGTATCCGGTGCCGTCGAACACGACGATGTCGCCGCGCTGCGGCTCGGCACCGAAACGGTACGCCAACTTATTTACGAGAACGCGGTCCCCGATCCTCAATCCGCGCTCCATGGATCCGCTGGGGATCTGGAACGGCTGCAGCACGAATGTGCTGAGCAGCAGCAGGAACACGAGGCAGGTCAGCAGGGTCAGGGTGATCCGCCCGCCGGGCAGCCATGCGGCGGCCCGGGACACCAACGCGAAACGCGACCGGTCCTCCGGCCCTCCGGTGTCCGAGATCTCCTCGGCAACGGAAGGGCGGGAGGAGCGGTCGCGCTCCGTCGGCTGTGCTTCGGTGTCCATCGGAGCCAGATGCTATCCGGCCCGGTTGTGACGCCCGAGAAGCCCTCAGTTGTCGCGCTTCTCCTTGATCTTCGCGGCCTTGCCGCGCAGCTCGCGCAGGTAGTACAGCTTCGCGCGACGCACGTCACCGCGGGTGACGAGCTCGATCTTCTCGACGATCGGGGTGTGCACCGGGAAGGTGCGCTCGACGCCGACGGAGAAGGAGACCTTGCGGACCGTGAAGGTCTCGCGGACACCGGCACCCTGGCGACGGATGACTACGCCCTTGAACTGCTGCACACGGGAGCGGTTGCCCTCGATGACGCGCACGTGGACGTTGACGGTGTCACCCGGGCGGAAGGCCGGGAGGTCGGTGCGCAGCGACGCGGAGTCGACGGAGTCGAGCAGGTGAGACATTTCGGTCTGCTTTCCTCGCTGATGCCACAGGTCATCAACGGAAACTAGGAGTTCTGAAGGAGAGCCGTGCACGTCGGGGCGGGCGTCGTGTCCCCCTGTGGCAGGGGCGCACACCGGACAGCGCACAGCAGCGGCCTATTCTTCCACGCCCTCGGGCCTGCGCCAAAATCGGCCGTACGGCTCCCCCGCCGGATCCGGGGCCCAGCCCAGGATGGAGAGCATCTCGCGGTCCTTCTTGTCGAAGGCCTTCGGGTCGCAGCGCTCGATGAGATCGGGCCGGTGGGCCGCCGTACGCCTGAGCGCCTCGTCGCGTCGCCAGCGGGCGATCCTGCCGTGGTGGCCGCTGAGCAGCACGTCCGGGATCCCGCGCCCGCGCCACTGCGGCGGCTTGGTGTAGACGGGCCCCTCCAGCAGGCTGGCCATCGCTCCGGGCGCGAAGGAGTCGTCCCGGTGCGACTCGGCGTTGCCGAGGACGCCGGGCAGCAGCCGCGCCACGGCCTCCGTGATGACGAGGACGGCCGCCTCCCCGCCGGCGAGGACGTAGTCGCCGATGGAGACCTCGTGGACGGGCATCCGGGTCGCGTACTCGTCGACGACCCGGCGGTCGATGCCCTCGTAGCGGGCGGGCGTGAAGACCAGCCAGGGGCACTCGGAGAGCTCCACGGCGAGTTCCTGCGTGAAGGGACGGCCACTGGGCGTGGGGACGATCAGCGCGGGCCGGCCGGAACCCCTCTCGTAGCCGTCCGCCAGGATCGCGTCGAGGGCGTCGCCCCAGGGCTCGGTCTTCATGACCATGCCCGGGCCGCCGCCGTACGGCGTGTCGTCGACGGTGTTGTGCCGGTCGTGCGTCCAGGAGCGCAGGTCGTGCACGTGCACGTTCAGCTGCCCACGCGCGCGTGCCTTGCCGACGAGGGAGACGTTCAGGGGGTCGAGGTACTCGGGGAAGATCGTGACGACGTCGAGCCTCATGCGCCGTCGTCCTCGGCGGAGTCCCGCGAGGACGCGACCTCGGCCCGGTCGTCGATCAGACCGGGCGGCGGGGTGATGACGGCCCGCTGCTCCTCCAGGTCGATCTCGGCGACGATCTCCTCGACGAAGGGGATCAGCACCTCGCTGCCGTCGGGGCGCTCCACGATGAAGAGGTCCTGGGAGGGCAGGTGGGAGATCTCGGTGATCCGGCCGACCTCCGCACCGTCCTCGGTGACGACGTCCAGGTCGATCAGCTGGTGGTCGTAGTACTCGTCCTCGTCCTCGGGCAGTTCCTCCGGGTCGACCTCGGCGATCAGGAGGGTGTTGCGCAGCGCTTCGGCGGCGGTGCGGTCATGGACACCCTCGAAGCGCAGCAACAGACGGCCGCTGTGGACACGGCCCGTCTCGATGGTCAGCGGCCCGGTGGCGGCCGGGTCCGTGGCCAGGACGGCGCCGGGGGCGAGCCTGAGTTCCGGCTCGTCGGTACGTACCTCGACGGTGACCTCGCCCTTGATGCCGTGGGCGCGGCCGATCCGTGCGACTACCAGCTGCACTGTGCTTGCTCTCCTGTCGGAACGACGGTGAGCCGAGATCGGCTCATACGACTACGGGCCGGGGACGGCCCAGTGGCCCTCCCCGGCCCGAGCCGGTGCTGCGATCGCGTCAGCGGACGTGGTCCACGTCGACGAGGTCGACGCGGACACCGCGGCCGCCGATGGCGCCCACGACGGTACGCAGGGCCCGCGCGGTGCGGCCGTTGCGGCCGATCACCTTGCCGAGGTCGTCCGGGTGGACCCGGACCTCGAGCACGCGCCCACGACGCAGGTCACGCGAGGCGACCTGCACGTCGTCAGGGTTGTCGACGATGCCCTTCACGAGGTGCTCAAGCGCCTCTTCGAGCATGCTGCTCAGGCCTCGGAGGACTCGGACTCGGCGGGAGCCTCGTCCTTCTTCTCAGCCTTCTTCTTCTGGGTGATCGCCTCACCCTTGCCCTCGTCGTCGCCGCCGAGAGCCTCGAACGACGGACGCGCGGCCTTCTCAGCCGGCTGGAGCAGCGGAGCCGGGGCGGGCTCGCCCTTGAACTTCTGCCAGTCGCCGGTCTTCTTCAGGATGGCGAGCACGGGCTCGGTCGGCTGAGCACCGACGGAGAGCCAGTACGCCACGCGGTCGGCGTCGACCTCGATGCGCGAGGGGTTCTGCACCGGGTGGTACAGGCCGATCTCCTCGATGGCCCGGCCGTCACGGCGGGTACGGGAGTCGGCGACGACGATACGGTAGTGAGGCGCACGGATCTTACCCAGACGCTTCAGCTTGATCTTGACTGCCACGGGAGTTGGTTCTCCTGGATTTGACGTGGTTGGGCACGGCGAGATGGCCGCGTGGGGTTGCGGTACCCGAGTGCCCGATGGACGCGTCAGCCGGAGGCGAGAGGGTTCCTGTGCGGCTGTCGAGTACAGCTAGCCATTGTGCCATACCCGGTGAGTCGCTTCGGACCGAGGCCGCGGTGGGCAGGCGGGACCCGCACCCGGCGCGCTGCGGGGTGCCGCCGCTACGACCGCGCCGTCACCCCGCACTCACGCCGCCTGCTCGTCCGGCACCCACGAGATGCCGGGAAGGCAGTCAGCCGGCCGCCGCCCCCACGACGTCCGGGATTCTGAAGGGCTTGCCGCAGCCGCCGCAGACGATCGGGGCCTGCGCCAGGACCGACGGGACGACACGGACGTTGCGCCCGCAGTCGCAGACGGCCTTGACGCGGACTCCGCCGCCGGAGGAGCCGTGGCGGGCGGCCGGCCCGCGGAAGGTGCGGGAGGTGTCGGCGTTGGTCGCGACCGTGTGCGCCTTGAGGGCGCGCTGCAGGCGCTCGATGGTCGGGCGGTAGCGGCGCTTCGCCTCGGGGGTGAGCGTGACCAGGGAGAAACCGCTGCTGGGGTGCGGCTCCTCGGGGTGGTCCAGGCCCATCTCCTCGGCGATCGCGAGGAATCTGCGGTTGTGGTAGCGGCCGGCACGGGAGGTGTCGCGGATGCCGCGCGAGGCGGCGATGCCATGGACTGCCTCGTGAAGCAGTCGCTCGAAGGAGAGCTCGTGACCGCACGCGGACGACGACTCCCCGATCAGGGACTCTGGCGCGGCAAGATCGGGCAGCTCGGGGTGGTACCGCTGAATGTCGGCCCACGCCTGTGCCAGCTCTGCGGCGAGAACAGGTGGTGTCTGTGTCGTGCTCACGTAATGACAACGAGCCAGGGTGCCACTGTGTTCCTATTCCGGGGCATCTCAAATAATTTGCACGTACCCGTCAGTTGCCGCTGATGCGTCCGGACGAGGGCGGGTGCGCTGATCTGCGGAGAAGCCTCACAGCTCCTACCAAGGTGGTGCGTAGCCTGACGTACGCGCCGGCGCGTAGATCGTGTCCACGCGCCGGGGTGGCTGTGGTCCGCACGGGCGCAAGGGGCGTTTCGGCCGCTCTCGTGCCAAAGGGCGCCGCCTCAGTAGGCGCGCGCGACGATCGCGACGTTACCGGGCGCGTCGTCGGCGTCCGGCACCGACCCGTCCTCGGCGACCAGACACCGTACGGTCACCGCCTGCTCGCCCAGCCTGGCCTCGCCTTCTTCGCCGAGCACCGCCCACGGGACGCGCGCCCAGCCGCCGGCGCCGGCCACCTCGACGGCCTCCTCGACCGTCGCCACGTCGGACGTACGGGACGCGCGACGCTCGCGGGACTGCTTCAGCAGCAGCGCCTGGTCCTCTTCGAGGATCGCCGGGAGCAGCCCCGCCAGCGCCTCCAGGGACACCGGCTCCTTGCCGCCCGGGATCCGGCGCGCCAGCATCGCCGTGCCGTTCTCCAGGTCACGGGGCCCGACCTCGACGCGTACCGGCACGCCCTTGAGCTCCCAGTCGACGGCCCGGCGGCCGAACGGGGTGTCGGTGCGGTCGTCGACGTGGACCCGCAGACCGGCCGCCTTCAACCGGGCGCCGATGTCGCGGACCTTGGCCAGAACCGCGTCGTCGCCCTTGACGGCCAGAACGACGACCTGGGTCTGCGCCAGGCGCGGCGGCACACGCAGGCCGTTGTCGTCGCCGTGCATCATCACCAGGGCGCCGATCATGCGGGTGGTGGAGCCCCAGGAGGTCTGCCACACCAGTTCCTGCGTGCCGTCCTTCGACAGGTACCGGGTGTCGAAGGCCTTGGCGAAGTTCTGGCCCAGTTCGTGGCTGGTGGCCATCTGCAGGGCCTTGCCGTCGCCCATCATGCCTTCGAGCGTGAGGGTGTTGACGGCGCCGGCGAACCGCTCCCTGACGGTCTTGCGGCCCGGGACCACGTCCATCGCGAGGACGTTCACCATGAAGTCCTCGTAGACCTCGCGGTGGATGCGGGAGGCGAAGTCGCGGGCGTCCTCGTAGGTGGCGTGCGCGGTGTGGCCCTCCTGCCACAGGAACTCCGTCGTGCGCAGGAACAGACGCGGCCGCAGCTCCCAACGGACCACGTTCGCCCACTGGTTGATCAGCAGCGGCAGGTCCCGGTAGCTCTGCACCCACTTCGCGAAGTAGTCGTTGACGATCATCTCGGAGGTGGGCCGGACGACCGCCGGCTCCTCCAGTTCCTTGCCGCCGCCGTGGGTGACGACCGCGAGTTCCGGTGCGAAGCCCTCGACGTGGTCCGCCTCGCGCGTCAGGTACGACTGCGGGATCAGCAGCGGGAAGTACGCGTTCTGGGTGCCCGTCTCCTTGATGCGGGCGTCCATCTCGGCCTGCATCCGCTCCCACAGCCCGTACCCGTACGGCCGGATCACCATGGTGCCGCGCACCGGCCCGTTGTCGGCCAGCTCCGCCTTGGCGATCAGATCCTGGTACCAGCGCGGGAAGTCGTCCGCCCGCGGGGTGAGAACGGGTGCCTTTGCCATGGCGCGATGGTACGGGCCCAGGTTGCCGGAATGTGAAATCTCGCCACAGGCATGTGCGACCCACAAGCAGGACCCGACAACCCCTGGACGCGGGGTCGAGTGCGGAGTTACCTGGCATACGGGGGGAGTGCGAGCGCACTGCACGGGGGCTATGGAAATCGGGCACAAGGGCAACTCTCGTCGGATTGGGGCGCTTACCTATGACACCTACGCTCGTGCGGCAGCACCGGCCCGAAACGGGGAACAAACCCCGCCTGGACCTCGGTGCACGCGCGCGTGACTGGTCCGAGATCCAGGAGCGGATGCTGGTGCCGCTCTACGAGGCCGTCTACGAGCGACTCGACGTGGGCCCGCGGACACGGGTGCTGGGCCTCGGCTGCGGCTCCGGGCTGGCCCTGCTGCTGGCGGCCTCCAGAGGCGCCGCGGTCACCGGTGTCGACGACTCCGCGCCCGAGCGGCTCGCCCTCGCCCGCGAGCGGCTGGTGAGGGAGGGGCGGGGCGCACGCGCGCGGGGCGCGGCCCGGCTCGTCGACGGAACGCCCGAGGACGCGGCCGACGCCAGGGCGTCCGCGTACACCCTGGTGACCGCCTTCGAGCCCATCGGGTGCCTCGGGGGCGACGCGGAGGGCCTCGGCGCGCTGCTCGCCTCGGCGACCCCGCTGGCCGAGCGGGGGGCGCCGGTGGTGCTGGCCGGCTGGGGTCCGCCGGAACGGTGCGCCACCTCGTCCGTGCTGCGGGTGGCCACCAAGCTGGCGGATCCGCTGCGCGGGGCGGGCAGATGGCGCCCCGCTCTCCGCGACGACCTGGAGGAGGTCGCCCAGCGGGCCGGCCTCCAACCGGACGGCTCGGGCCGGGTCGCCTGCCCGTTCGGGTACGCCGACGTCGGCAGCGCCGTACGAGGACTGCTGTCGACGGGGCTCTTCGACGCGGCGATCCACGCGAGCGACCAGGCCCAGGTGGACACGGAGCTGACGGAGGCCCTGCATCCGCATCAGCGCCGGGACGGCACGGTGTGGATGCCGAACGTGTTCCGGTACCTGATCGCGCGCATCCCCTAGCCCCGGTCGAGGGCGCCGGCGCGATCAGCAGATTGGCCGGAAAACGTCAGGACGGGAAAAACCGCACCACAGGGTGCGCGTACGCCACTGGGGGCGCCCCTTTCGAAGAGGGGCGCCCCCAGCGACGTGGACAGGAGAGCGAGGGACCGGACGAACCGTCAGCCCATGAACTTCTTGAACTCGTCCGGCAGTTCGAAGTCCTGAGGAGCCTGCTGGCCCGGCACGCCGAAGGCGCCGCCGGCCTGGGCCGCGGCGGCGCGGCGCGCGGCCTCCTCCTGCTCCTGCTGCTTGCGCTTCATCGGGTTGCCGGAGCGCTGCTTGCCCTTGGTCTTCTTCGGCTGCTTCTTCGACCGGCCGGGGCCGCCGCCCATGCCCGGGACTCCCGGCATGCCGGGCATGCCGCCGCCCTGGGCCATGCGGGACATCATCTTGCGGGCCTCGAAGAACCGCTCGACCAGGTTCTTCACGGCGCTGACGTCGACACCGGAGCCCTTGGCGATACGGGCCCGGCGCGAGCCGTTGATGATCGTCGGCTCCTGGCGCTCGGCCGGGGTCATCGACTTGATGATGGCGGCCGTGCGGTCGACGTCGCGCTCGTCGAGGTTGGCGATCTGGTCCTTGATCTGGCCCATGCCCGGGAGCATGCCGAGCAGCTTGCTGATGCTGCCCATCTTCCTGACCTGCTCCATCTGAGCCAGGAAGTCGTCGAGCGTGAAGTCCTCGCCCTTCTTGGACGCCAGCTTGGAGGCCATCTTCTGGGCCTCTTCCTGGCTGAACGTCTTCTCCGCCTGCTCGATCAGGGTGAGCAGGTCACCCATGTCGAGGATGCGGGAGGCCATCCGGTCCGGGTGGAACGCGTCGAAGTCGCCGAGCTTCTCGCCGTTCGACGCGAACATGATCGGCTTGCCGGTGACCGAGGCGATCGACAGGGCGGCACCACCGCGCGCGTCGCCGTCGAGCTTGGAGAGCACCACGCCGTCGAAGCCGACGCCGTCACGGAAGGACTCGGCGGTGTTGACCGCGTCCTGACCGATCATCGCGTCGACGACGAAGAGGATCTCGTCGGGCGAGACCGCGTCCCGGATGTCCGCGGCCTGCCGCATCATCTCCTGGTCGATGCCCAGGCGGCCGGCGGTGTCCACGATCACGATGTCGTGGACCTTGGACTTCGCGAAACCGATGGAGTCCTTGGCGACCTTGACCGGGTCCCCGACGCCGTTGCCCGGCTCGGGCGCGTAGACCGCCACGCCGGCGCGGTCGGCGACCACGCTGAGCTGGTTCACGGCGTTCGGGCGCTGGAGGTCACAGGCGACCAGGAGGGGCGAGTGGCCCTGCTCCTTAAGCCAGTGGCCGAGCTTGCCCGCCAGGGTGGTCTTGCCGGCGCCCTGGAGGCCCGCCAGCATGATCACGGTCGGCGGCTGCTTGGCGAAGCGCAGGCGCCGGGTCTCGCCGCCGAGGATCGTGACGAGTTCCTCGTTGACGATCTTCAGGACCTGCTGGGCCGGGTTGAGCGCCTTGGAGACCTCGGCGCCCAGGGCACGCTCCTTGACGTTCTTGATGAACGTCCGGACGACCGGCAGGGCCACGTCCGCCTCGAGGAGCGCGATGCGGATCTCGCGGGCCGTGGCGTCGATGTCCGCCTCGCTCAAGCGCCCCTTGCCGCGCAAGTTCTTGAAGGTCGCTGAAAGGCGATCGGAGAGAGTATCGAACACGGCGGCGTCGGTCCTCGGAGTCGGGGGCAGTGTGAGCGTCTTCCAGGGTATCCCGGCTCCACAAGACCGGGTCACGGTCGGTCGCGGACCGGGTCACGGCCGATCAGCCCCGCAGCGTCTCCTCCAGCTTCCGCGCCACGGCCGCCGCCTCCTCGCCCGGCAGCGGCGCCCCCTCGGGGCCGGTCACGTAGAAGGCGTCCACGGCGTTGGCGCCCAGCGTCGAGACGTGCATGCTCCGCACCCGCAGTTTCGCCTCGTCCAGCGCCCGGCCGATCCGGTGCAGCAGGCCGGGGGCGTCATGGGCGCGCACCTCGATCACCGTCGCCAGCCGGGAGGCGGCCGGTGCGACCGTGACCCGCGCCGGGGGCGCCACGACACCCCGGCGGCGCGGGTAGGCGGCGTCCCGCTCGGCGAGCCGGCCGGCGATGTCCAGCGATCCGTCCAGCGCCCGTACGAGGTCGGCGCGCAGCCGGGCGGCCTGCGGCAGGGAGCCGTACTCGGCGGCGACCCGCCAGTTCAGCAGCAGGATGGAGCCCTCGACGCCGTCCGGCAGGTCCAGGGCGCGCAGTTCCGCCGTGCGGACGGTGAGCCGGTGCATGGCGAGGACGCCGGCCACCGCGGGCAGCACGCCCACCTGGTCCGGTACGGCGATGAGCAGTTCCACGCCGAGCGGCTCCGGGTCGCCGGACGGCCCTTCCTCCGTCGGCGGCTCGGTCTGCGCGCGCAGCGACAGCACGGGGCTGCCGGTGGCGACCGCCTCGATGGCGAGCCGCTCCTGCTCGGCGGTGGGCGCGACGGACCCGGGATCCTCCGGAACGTCTCCGGCCAGCACCGCGTTGACCCGTTTGACCAGGTCGGCGACGAGCGAGCCGCGCCAGGACGACCAGGCGGCCGGGCCGGTGGCCAGCGCGTCCGCCTCGGTGAGCGCGTGCAGCAGCTCCAGCGTGCTCTGCGTGCCGACGGCCTCGGCGACCGAGCGCACGGTGGCCGGGTCCTCAAGGTCGCGCCGGGTGGCCGTGTCGATGAGCAGCAGGTGATGCCGGACGAGGGTGGAGAGCACGGCCACGTCGGCACGGTCGAAGCCGATGCGGGCGGCCACGTCCTTGGCGATGATCTCGCCGGCCACCGAGTGGTCGCCGGGCCAGCCCTTGCCGATGTCGTGCAGCAGCGCGGCGACCAGGAGCAGGTCGGGGCGGTGGACGCGCCGGGTGAACTCGGAGGCGCGCACGGCCGTCTCGATCAGATGCCGGTCGACGGTCCACACGTGCACGGCGTTGCGCTGCGGACGGCAGCGCACCCGCTCCCAGTCGGGCAGCAGGCGCGTGATCAGGCCCTCGGCCTCCAGCGCCTCCCAGACGTCGATGGTGGGCTGGCCGGAGCCGAGCAGGGTGACGAGCTGTTCGCGCGCCTCGGCGGGCCAGGGCGTGGGCAGGGGGCGCACCGCGGTCGCCATACGCCGTACGGCGTGCAGGGAGAGCGGAAGCCCGGCCTGCGCGGCGGCGGCCGCGGCACGCAGCGGGAGCACGGGGTCGCGCTCGGGGCGTGCGGCGCGGGCGAGCACCACCTCGCCGTCCTGCTCGACCACACCCTCCGCCAGGGGGGAGCGTTCGGCGACCGGCTTCCCGCCCCCGAGCATGGCGCGCAGACGTGGCCGCACAGCGCGGGACTTGAGCACGCGCCCCACTTCGCGCCAGGTGACATCACTGGCGTACGAGATGACCCGCGCCGCCTCGTAGACCTGCCGCAGCAGTGTGTCGGCGTCGAGCAGGCCGAGCTCGGCCGCGACCTGGTCCTGTTCCTGGAGCGCGAGCCGGTCGGTCGCGCGGCCCGTCGTCAGGTGCAGGGCGTCACGGACGTCGAGCAGCCGGCGCCGGGCGTCGTCGAGGCCCTCACGCGGGGCGTCGGCCAGCCAGGAGGCGGCGACGGCCCGCAGGGCGGTGGCGTCGCGCAGACCGCCGCGCGCCTCCTTCAGGTCCGGCTCCAGCAGGTACTGGAGCTCCCCCTGGCGCTCGGCGCGCTCCGCGCACAGTTCCTGGAGCTCGGGGAGACGTTTCGGCGCCTGGTTGCGCCAGTCGGCCAGGACCGCCGTACGCAGTCCCGCCGTCAGGCCGAGGTCGCCCGCGAGGTGGCGGGCGTCCAGCAGGCCCAGCTGCACCTTCAGGTCCTCGCCCGCGGTCTTGCGGGCCTCGGCGGGTGTGCGCACCGAGTGGTCGAGGGCGAGCCCGAGGTCCCAGACCGGGTACCAGATGCGGTCGGCCAGGGCGGCGACCCCGTCGGCGTCGCCGCCGTCGTGCAGCAGGAGCAGGTCCAGGTCGCTGCGGGGGGACAGTTCACCGCGGCCGTAGCCGCCGACCGCGACCAGGGAGACCCCGCGCAGGCCCTCGGCGCCGGCCGCGAACAGCCCCGTCAGCCAGTCGTCCGTCAGTTCGGACAGGGCCGTACGGCGCGGCGGCCCGGACCGCGCCCCCTCTGTGAGGAGGCGCAGCCGGGCCGCCGCGTAGCCGCTGGGTCCCGAGTCCTCTGCATCCTTGCGCACGTCCGTACTCGTCACCCAGCGACTCCTGTTCTGTTCTGCGGTCAGAGCGCGTCCGGACCGCGTTCGCCGGTACGGACCCGTACGGCCGTGTCCACCGGCAGGGACCAGACCTTCCCGTCACCGATCTTGCCGGTGCGGGCCGCCTTGACGATGACGTCGATGAGACCCTCGGCGTCGTCGTCCTCGGCCAGTACCTCGATGCGGATCTTGGGGACCAGGTCGACGGTGTACTCGGCACCGCGGTAGACCTCGGTGTGGCCCCGCTGACGACCGTAGCCGCTCGCCTCGGTGACCGTGAGGCCGTGGACCCCGAAGGCCTGGAGGGCTTCCTTGATCTCGTCGAGCCGGTGGGGCTTCACGACGGCGGTGATGAGCTTCATGCGTCCACCTTCTTGCTGCCAGCGTCGGCGACCGGGGCCGGGACGGAGGTCCGGGCGGCACCGCCGCCGGCGCCGCTGAAGTCGTATGCGGTCTCGGCGTGCTCGGCCTGGTCGATGCCGGCCACCTCGACGTCCTCGGAGACCCGCATACCGATGGTCTTGTCGAGGAGGAAGGCGAGGAGCGCGGAGACCACCAGCGAGTAGGCGAGCACCGCGAAGACACCGGCGCACTGCTTCCAGAACTGGGTCATGCCGCCGCCGTAGAAGAGTCCCTCGACGGTGGACTGACCGTGGCCGCTGGCGAAGAGGCCGACCAGCAGGGAGCCGACGACACCGCCCACCAGGTGGACACCGACGACGTCGAGCGAGTCGTCGTAGCCCAGCTTGTACTTCAGGCCGACGGCCATGGCGCACAGGACACCGGCGATGGCGCCGACGGCGATGGCGCCGAGCGGGGAGACCGCACCACCCGAGGGGGTGATGGCGACCAGACCGGCGACCGCGCCGGAGGCGGCGCCCAGCGTGGTGAAGGCACCGTGGCGGATCTTCTCGTAGATCAGCCAGGCCAGCATGGCGGCGGCGGTGGCGACCTGCGTGTTGACGAACATCAGCGCGCCGACGCCGTCGTCGTTGCCGAGCCAGGAGCCGGCGTTGAAGCCGAACCAGCCGAACCACAGCAGACCGGCACCGAGCATGACCAGCGGCAGGCTGTGCGGACGCATCGGGTCCCTCTTGAACCCGACGCGCTTGCCGATGACCAGGATCACGCCGAGCGCCGCGGCACCGGCGTTGATGTGCACGGCCGTACCGCCGGCGAAGTCGATCACGCCCAGCTCGAAGGCCCAGCCACCGGTGCCCCAGACCCAGTGCGCGACCGGGAAGTAGACGACCGTGGCCCACAGGGCGACGAACAGGGCCCACGCCGTGAACTTCACGCGGTCGGCGAGCGCACCGCTGATCAGGGCGGGGGTGATGATGGCGAACATCATCTGGAAGACCAGGAAGACGAAGATCGGGATGGTGTATCCCGGCCACAGCTCGGTCAGGCCGATGTTGCTGAGGCCGACCCAGTCGGAGTTCCAGCCGATGACGCTGCCGGAGTCCGTACCGAAGGCCATGGAGAAGCCGTACAGCACCCACAGGATGGTGACGATCCCGATGCTGATGAAACTCATCATCAGCATGTTGAGCGTGCTCTTGACCCGGACCATGCCTCCGTAGAAGAAGGCAAGACCCGGCGTCATGATCAGCACCAGGGCGGAACAGATAAGCATGAAGCCTGTGTTGGCGGCCGACAGTGTCGGTGCGTCCGCCGCAAGCGTGATGGCTGGTGCCATCGGCGTCTCCTCGTCGTTGGTACGGCCCCGTGCGGGCGAAGCCTGAGCGGTAGTGAGGGGCGGGCCGGTTATGCGCCAAGAGATTGGCGCAGCGCGGTTTCGATGGAAGCCCCTCGTTGTTTCGCCGCCGTGACGAAGCCGCCTTGCGTGTTACGCGTAGATGAACTGGCAGAAAGGGGCCGAGTCGATCGTTATCGTGGCGCAACCTTCGGCGGGGGGAAGCAGGCCGGCCGCGGTCGGCCCTCCGATGACCTGGCACGGGGGAGCCGAGTCGAGCAGTTCGGGAGGGCCGGCCGCGGCCGGGGTTCTGGGACCGGGCCGCGCCGTCAGACCGCCTCGGCGGTCTCGGGCAGCTCGATGGCGAGCTGGTCGGTGAGGTCCACCACCTCGGCGAGATCACCGAAATCGCGTACGGCCGTGTCGACGGTCTTGCGGATACGCGTGTTGACGCGCTCGGAGCGGACCTTCTTGGCGATGTGCATGGCCCGTGTGGCCAGCACGGCGCTCTGCTCGGGCTCCCGCTGGAGCAGGTGCACGGTGGCCATGCCGATGAGGTTCAGTGCGTACGACCGCTGGTGCTCGTCGTCCTCGGCGAAGAGCTCCACGGCCCGCTGCATCAAGGGCTCGGCGAGAGAGGCGTAGGTGGGGCTGCGGCCGGCCACGTAGGCGAGGTCGCGGTAGGAGTGGGAGTTCTCCCCGTACAGCTCGGCCTCCGAGAAGAAGCGGATCCAGTCGGGGTCCGGCTCGTCCCACTCGTCGGCGTCGGCGAAGGTGTCCTCGGCCATCCGGACCGCCCTCTTGCACTTCCCGGGCTGCCCCATGTTGGCGTAGGCGCGGGCCTCCATCGCATACAGCATGGACTGGGTCCGCGGGCTCGCGCAGTCCCGGCTGCCGTACTGCGCGAGGTGGATCAGTTCCAGGGCGTCCTCGGGCCGCGCGAGGTGGATCATCTGGCGGCTCATGCTGGACAGGACGTACGAACCGAGCGGCTTGTCGCCCGCCTCCTTGGCGGCGTGCAGGGCGAGGACGAAGTACTTCTGCGCGGTGGGCTGCAGCCCGACGTCGTACGACATCCAGCCCGCCAGCTCCGCGAGCTCGGCGGCGACCTTGAACAGCCTCTTGGTGGTGGCCTCGGGCTGGGGTTCCTGGAGGAGGTCGGTCACCTCGTGCAGCTGGCCGACGACCGCCTTGCGGCGCAGGCCGCCGCCGCACTGGGCGTCCCACTGGCGGAACATCATCGTGGTCGACTCCAGGAGGTCCAGCTCGGGCCTGGACAGCCGGCCGCGGCGGGCCGGGGAGGCCGCCGGCTCGGGCTCGCGGCGCGGGGCCGGGGGCGCGGGCACCAGCCAGCGCTGCATGGGTTCGATGAGGGACGGGCCCGCGGAGAGGACCAGCGAGGACCCGAGGAAGCCGCGCCGCGCCAGCATCAGGTCGCTGCGCGAGAACTCGCTGAGCAGGGCCACGGTCTGCGGGCCCGTCCACGGCAGGTCGACACCGGTCGCCGAGGGTGACTGGCGGGCGGTGCGCAGCCCGAGGTCCTCGACGGAGACCACACAGCCGAACCGCTCGGAGAAGAGCTCGGACAGGATCCTGGGGATGGGTTCGCGGGGGTTCTCGCCGTCCAGCCAGCGGCGGACCCGCGAGGTGTCGGTGGAGATGTGGTTCGCCCCCAACTGGCGGGCCCTGCGGTTGACTTGACGGGCCAGCTCACCCTTGGACCAACCGCTGCGCACGAACCAGGAGGTGAGCAGCTCGTTGGGGCGCTTGTCGGCGTTCGCCGCGTTCGCCGCGCTCATCGCGTTCGCCGCGCTCGTCCCGCTACCGCCGTTGCCGCTCACTGGAACGCCCCCATCCCTGAGACCACTTGTCACTGAGTGCGCCAAGCCTTATCAGAATGCCGGTAAATAGGGCCTCCCGTCCGGCGGTTGTCATCCTTCGAACAGGGAGCCGAGTTGCCTCCGGCATACCCATGAGCGCACGCGGCTCCAGGACTCGTGCACTCAAAGTAATCCTACGATCACGCGTCCAGCCACGGCGATCCCGGAAACGCCACCATTCGCCACCCCTTCGAATGAACTAACGGTGACCTCCTCACGATTCACTTGACAGAGGACGACCGGGAGTGGGCGAAAGGAAGCATTCGGGGGCGCACGCCGCCGGGCGCACCACTTGGAGCGCCCCCGAGCGCCGAAAGCACCCGAACGCGACCACGGAGCGTCGCTGCTCGCGTTCGTCACGTAACCACGGGCACGTCGGACACGTTGGAGGGGGTATGGGCTTCACGATCGGCGGTATTCGGGAGATCCGCTCCGGTTCACGTCGGCGCGGCCGCTCGTCGCAGTGCACCGCCGTCGCCGAGTTCACCGGGCTCTGGGGCTGGGACGTCGTCCCGGGCGCGCGGGCCGCGGCGGGCGCCTGCTCGTGCGGGCGCGCCGACTGCGCCGCCCCCGGCGCCCACCCCCTCGACTTCGCGCCCCAGGTCCCGGCCGGGGTCACACTCGACGAAGCGATCCGGGCCTGGGCGGAGTTCCCCGGTGCCGCGGTGATGCTGCCGGTCGGCCGGGCGTTCGACGTGATCGAGGTGGCCGAGCCCGCCGGGCGCCGCGCCCTGGTCCGGCTGGAGCGCATGGGCCTCCCCCTCGGCCCGGTGACCGTGACCCCTCAGGGCCGCGCCCACTTCTTCGTCTCCCCCGGCGCCGCCGCCGAACTGCCCGAGCTCCTCTACCGGATGGGCTGGGACGACCCGGCCTCCCTGGACCTGCGCGGCCTCGGCCGCGGCACGCACATCACGGCCCCGCCCTCCGACCGCGGCGGTCTGGGGCCGGTGCGCTGGCTGCGCCCGCCGGCCCTGGACACGGCGACGAAGCCACCGGCGGCCAGGCTGCTGCTGGGAACGCTGGCGTACGTGGCCCACCGGTCGCGCGCGGAGCCGTAGTCCCAGCTGTAGCCGTGGTCAGTCGCCTGTAGCCGTGGCCAGTCACCTGTAGCCATACATCCTGCGCGTGCGGCCCCAGCCCCGCGTGACGAAGCGCCCGTCCCCGACTGCACTGGGGGCGGGCGCTTCTCACGGCTGCCGGACGCGGTAAGTGCTTCACTCCCCGATCAGGGCGTCGACGAACGCCTCCGGCTCGAACGGCGCCAGGTCGTCCGCGCCCTCGCCGAGACCGACCAGCTTGACCGGCACACCCAGTTCCCGCTGGACGGCGATCACGATGCCGCCCTTGGCCGTGCCGTCCAGCTTGGTCAGCACGATGCCGGTGATGGCGACGACCTCGGCGAACACGCGGGCCTGCACCAGGCCGTTCTGGCCGGTGGTCGCGTCGAGGACGAGCAGTACCTCGTCGAGCGGCGCGTGCTTCTCGACGACCCGCTTGACCTTGCCGAGCTCGTCCATCAGGCCGGTCTTGGTGTGCAGGCGCCCCGCGGTGTCGATGAGCACGACGTCCGCGCCCATCTCCTTGCCCTCCTTGACCGCGTCGAAGGCGACGGAGGCCGGATCGCCGGCCTCGGGACCGCGCACGGTGTGGGCGCCGACCCGGTCGCCCCAGGTCTGCAGCTGGTCGGCTGCGGCGGCCCGGAAGGTGTCGGCGGCACCGAGCACCACGCTGCGGCCGTCGGCCACCAGGACACGGGCGAGCTTGCCGGTAGTGGTGGTCTTGCCGGTGCCGTTGACGCCGACGACCATCACGATGCCGGGCTTGCTGGCCTCGGGCTCGGTCCTGACCGTCCGGTCGACGTCGGTGCCGACCAGCTTGAGCAGCTCCTCGCGCAGCAGCGAGCGCAGTTCCTCGGGAGTGCGGGTACCGAGCACCCGTACCCGCTCGCGCAGCCCTTCGACCAGCTCCTGGGTGGGCAGCACGCCGACGTCGGCGGTGAGGAGGATGTCCTCGATCTCCTCCCAGGTGTCCTCGTCGAGGTGCTCGCGCGCGAGCAGCGTGAGCAGGCCCTTGCCGAGGGCGTTCTGCGACCGGGAGAGCCGGGCGCGCAGGCGGACCAGACGCCCGGCCACCGGCTCGGGGATCTCGATCTCGGGGGCGGGTACGGCAGGGGGCTCCTCGACGACGACCGGAGCGGAGCCGTCCGGGAGATCCACCTCCTCTATCGTCCGGCGCGGTTCGTCGCGCGGTGTCTCGGCCTCGTCGCCGACGTGCGGCTCGGCCGGAGGGGCGGTGATGTCGGGCGCGGCGGGGGGCGGCGGGAGCGGCGACTTCTTGCGCCGGCTGCCGACGACGAGCCCACCGAGCACCGCGAGCACGACCACGGCGATGACTACAGCAAGGATGACGGTTTCCATAGCACCGACCAGTATGCGTGACCTCCCGCTCGGACGTTCGTCGTCCACGCGGTGCCACAGGCCCCACGGGTCGGGCCGGCCCGCCCGAACCGATGTCGTGTCGGCCGGGGAAGCCCCTGAGGGGCGGAGTCACAACGGCTCCAGTACGGCGGAGCCCGTCGGGTACGCAGCAGCGTCCCCAGGACGTGTCACGGTCCATTCCGTGCGCCGCGACACGCCCTCACCGAGCTGCCGGACGACCCCTGGATACCTGACCCTCCGTCAGCTACGGTCCCCCTCCACACCCGAAGGGGGCCAGTAATGCCCGTCACCGTCATTCGTTTCAACCTCGTCGAGCCCTGTGCCACCCCCGCCTCGCTCAGCGCCCGCTACCGGGCCGCGCTGGAGATGGCCGCGTACGCCGACGAACGCGGGATCACCACCGTCCAGACCGAGGAGCACCACGGCGTCGCCAACAACTGGCTGCCCTCGCCGTTCGCCTTCGCGGGCGCGGTGTTCGGGGCCACCCGCCGGATCTCCGTCACGGTCTCGGCGGTCATCGGCCCGCTGCACGACCCGCTGCGCCTGGCCGAGGACATCGCCGTCCTGGACCTGCTGAGCGGCGGGCGGCTGATCACGGTCGCCGGGATCGGATACCGGCCCGAGGAGTACGCGCTGTTCGACGTGGAGTGGAAGCGGCGCGGCAGGATCCAGGACGAGGTCCTGGAGACCCTCCTGAAGGCCTGGACCGGCGAGGAGTTCACGTACCGGGGCCGTACCGTACGGGTCACCCCGCGCCCCTGCTCCGACCCGCACCCCCTGCTGCTGGTCGGCGGCTCCTCGAAGGCCGCCGCGCGCCGGGCCGCCCGGCTCGGTCTGCCCTTCTTCCCCAGCGCGCATCTGCCGGAGCTGGAGGCGTACTACAAGGAACGGCTCGTCGAGTACGGCACGGCGGGCTGGACGATGATGCCGGCCGCGGAGACCCCTCTGCTGCACCTCGCCGAGGACCCGGACGAGGCGTGGAGCCGCTACGGCTCCTGCTTCCTGCACGAGGCACGGACGTACGCCTCCTGGCAGTCCGGCGACATCCGCTCGGCGGTGCGGTCGGCGGCCACGACGGTGGACGAGCTGCGCGCCGAGGGCGTCTACCGGATCCTCACGCCGGGCGAGTGCGTGGGGCTGGGCCTGGACAGCCTGGTCCTGCATCCGCTGGCGGGCGGGATGCCGGTGGAGGAGGGGTGGCGCAGTCTGCGGCTGTTCGCGGAGCGGGTCCTGCCGGAACTGGCGGGCTGACCCTTCGGGGCGAACGGCTGGGCCGACGGGCCCGGCGGCGATCCCGCGGGGTGTCACCTCGCCGTGCTCCCAGCGTCTCGGCGGCGGCTTCACCTGGTGACGCGCAAGAACCGCCGCCTCCGGCTCGGGCAGTGGCCGAGCCGGAGGCGGCGGGAGGTACGAGGAGAGGGGCAGCGGGGACTTGGCCCTTCTCCCCGAGTCACGGAGTGCCTCGGTACGAGGCTCAGCCCATCTCCTCCAGGGCCTTGCCCTTCGTCTCCTTGACGTACTTGAGGACGAACGGGATGGAGAGCGCGGCGAAGGCCGTGTAGATCACGTAGGTCACGGAGAGGTTCCAGTCGGCCAGCGACGGGAAGCTCGCGGTGATGGCCCAGTTGGCGATCCACTGCGCGGCGGCGGCCACGCCCAGGGCGGCGGCGCGGATCCGGTTCGGGAACATCTCACCGAGGAAGACCCAGACCACCACACCCCAGGACAGGGCGAAGAAGAGCACGAACACGTGGGCGGCGATCAGGGCGACCCAGCCCTGCGTGGCCGGCAGCTTGCCGTCGACCAGGTCGAAGGAGAACGCCCAGGCCTCCAGCGCGAGGCCGATCACCATGCCGACGGAGCCGATGAGGGCCAGCGGCCGGCGGCCGACGCGGTCGACGAAGATCATGGCGATCACGGTGCCGACGATGTTGATGATCGACGTCGTGAACGAGTAGAAGAACGAGTCCGCTGGGTCGACGCCGACCGACTGCCACAGCGTCGAGGAGTAGTAGAACGCGACGTTGATGCCGACGAACTGCTGGAAGACCGACAGGCCGATGCCGATCCAGACGATCGGCTTGAAGAAGAAGGAGCCGCCGAGCAGGTCCTTGAAGGTGGACTTGTGCTCGCTCTTCATCCCGTGCTCGATCTCGGCGACGCGCGCGTCCAGGTCGATCTCCTTGCCCTCGACCTCTTCGAGGATCTCGCGGGCCCGCTCGTGCTTGCCCACGGAGATCAGGAAGCGCGGGGACTCGGGAATCGCGAAGGAGAGCAGGCCGTACAGGACGGCCGGGATCACCATGACGCCCAGCATGACCTGCCAGGCCTCCAGGCCCATGAGCTTGCCGCGCTGGTCGCCGCCGGCGGCGTTCAGCAGGCCCCAGTTGACCAGCTGGGAGACGGCGATGCCGACGACGATCGCGGCCTGCTGGAAGGAGCCGAGCCGGCCGCGGTAGGCCGGCGGGGCGACCTCGGCGATGTAGGCGGGGCCGATCACGGAGGCCATACCGATGGCGAAGCCGCCGACGACGCGCCAGAAGGCGAGGTCGTACAGCGCGAAGGGCAGCGCCGAGCCGACGGCGCTGACGGTGAAGAGGACGGCGGCGATCTGCATGCAGCGGATGCGGCCGATGCGGTCGGCGATACGGCCGGCGGTCGCCGCGCCGACGGCGCAGCCGATCAGGGCGATGGCGATGACCTGCGCCAGGGCCGCCGATCCGACGTCGTAACGACCGCGGATGGCTTCGACGGCGCCGTTGATCACGGAGCTGTCGTAGCCGAAGAGGAAACCGCCCATCGCGGCCGCCGCCGCGATGAAGATGACGTGCCCGAGATGATCGGGGTGAGCCGGAGCGGCTCCTGACTTGGGTGCCTGCGCTGTGCTGGTCACGTGTACTCCTCGGGCCACCGGCAACGCTGCCGGCGGGGGATCGGCCCTTCGAGGTAGGTGTTACCTGAAGGTAAAAGCAGCATTGCCGAGACTAAGCCTTCAACTATCGAAGTCAAGAGGCGGCACCTGTGACGTATACCCCTGCGAGCGACAGCATTGAGTTCAAGTATTGAAGAAACGAAGGAGGGTCAGCGGAGCCGCTGCGAGATGACCTTGGACACACCGTCGCCCTGCATGGAGACGCCGTACAACGCGTCGGCGACCTCCATCGTCCGCTTCTGGTGCGTGATCACGATCAGCTGCGACGCCTCCTGCAGCTCCTGCATGATCCGGATCAGCCGCTGGAGGTTGGTGTCGTCGAGCGCCGCCTCGACCTCGTCCATGACGTAGAACGGGCTGGGCCGCGCCTTGAAGATCGACACCAGGAGCGCCACGGCGGTCAGCGAGCGCTCCCCGCCCGACAGCAGGGACAGCCGCTTGACCTTCTTGCCCGGCGGCCGGGCCTCGACGTCCACACCCGTGGTGAGCATGTTGTCGGGGTCGGTCAGCACGAGCCGCCCGTCGCCGCCCGGGAACAGCCGGCTGAACACGCCTTCGAACTCGCGGGCCGTGTCCCGGTAGGCCTCGGTGAAGACCTGCTCGACGCGCTCGTCGACCTCCTTGACGACCTGGAGCAGGTCGGCGCGGGTCTTCTTCAGGTCCTCCAGCTGCTCGCTGAGGAACTGGTGCCGTTCCTCCAGCGCCGAGAACTCCTCCAGGGCGAGCGGATTGACCTTGCCCAGCTGCTGGTACGCCCGCTCGGCGGCCTTCAGCCGCCGCTCCTGCTCGGCCCGGTGGAACTGCTTCGGCTGGTTGCGCGGGTGCTCCGGATCCTCCGGCAGCTCCTCGCCCTCGGCGGGGGGCGAGGGCGGCACCAGCTGGTGCGGACCGTACTCGGACACGAGTCCCGCCGGCTCCACACCGAATTCCTCCAGCGCCTTGGTCTCCAGCTGCTCGATCCGCAGCCGCTTCTCGGCGCCGAGTACCTCGCCCCGGTGGACTGAATCCGTCAGCTTGTCGAGCTCCGCCTTGAGGTCCCGCCCCGCGGACCGGGCGGCGGCCAGCTCCTGCTCACGGCGGGCCTTGGCGGCGTCGGCGGCGGTGCGCTCCCCGTCGGCGCGCGCGAGGGAGACCTCGACGTGCGCGAGCAGCTGCCGGGCACCGGAGGCGACGGCCTCCGCGACGGCCGCCTCGTGCCGCAGCCGCGCCCGCCGCTGCTCGGCACGCGCGCGTGCCTCGCGTTCCGCGCGGGCGGCCCGGTCGAGCGAGTCGGCCCGTCCGGCGAGCCCCTTGACCCGTTCCTCGTGCGTACGGACCTGGAGGCGGGCCTCCATCTCGGTCTGCCGGGCGTTGGCACCGTCGGCGGCGAGCCGGTCCCGTACGGAGGTGTCGGGCTCCTCCTCGACCGGCATCTCCTCGGCGACGGCCAGCCGCTCGGCGAGTTCCTCGACGTCCCGCAGGGCCTTGTCGAGCGCGTCCTGCGCCCGCGCGGCGGCGGCGACGGACCGCTCGGCCTCCCCGGCGGCCCCCCGCGCCTGCCCGGACAACCGCCCCAGCTGCTGGGCCACGGCGGACTTCTCCCGGTCGGCGGCCCGGCGCCGCTCCCCCAGCTCCTCCACCCGCGCGGCACATTCCGTGCGCCGCTCGACGGCCGCGTGCTGCGCCTCGGCCAGCTCCTCGCACCGCACGGCCAGTTCCGCCAGCTCGGCGGCGGCCTCGTCCACGGAGGCCTGCACTTCGAGGAGGCTGGGCGCCCCGGCGGACCCGCCCTGTGCGAAGTGCGCGCCCAGCAGATCGCCCTCGGCGGTCACGGCGGTGAGATCCGGCCGCGCGTGGACGAGGTCCTCGGCGTCCTCAAGGGTGCCGACGACGACGATCCCGCGCAGCAGCCGTCGTACGGCGGGCATGAGGTCGCAGGGGGCGCGGACCAGGTCGGCGGCGAAGGGAGGCCCGTCAGGGCGGGGGTTGCCGGCCGCACTGGAGACGACGGCGTTCGCGAGGTCACCGACCGCGCCAGGGGTGGCCGCGGCCTCTGAGCGCGGGGTGCCGGCCCCTCCCCCGGTGTCCGTCGGCCCTGTGCCCTGGGCGCTGCCCGCCCCGGCCTGCTCCCGCACTCCCGCGGCCGTCCCCGTGTCCTGCGGCGCTCCCGCCAGCAGCAGTGCCGCCCGCCCCGCGTCCTGCTTGCGCAGGAGCCGGATCGCGTCGGCGGCGGCGGACGGGGTGGTGACCGCGAGGGCGTCGGCGGCGGCACCGAAGGCGGCGGCCAGGGCGGCCTCGTGGCCCGGGGCCACGGTCAGCAGCCCGGCGGCCGGGCCGAGCAGACCGCTGAGACGATCCTTCGCCGCCAGCAGCGCACCCGTGCCGTCCTTGCGGCGCAGGCCCAGCGCCAGTGCCTCGTGGCGGGCCTGGGTCGCGGCCCGTCGGCGCTCCGCCGCGGTCGCCGCCTCCCGGGCCGCGGTGAGCACGGCCTCCGCGTCGGCCAGCTGCCGTTTCGCCGTCTCGTGTCGCTCGGCGAGTTCCGCGTCACCCGCGTCGAGGCCGTCGACCTCGGCCTTCAGTGCCTCGTACTCCTTCTGCGCGGCGTCGGCCCGCTCCTGGGCCTCGTCCCGGGCGGCGGACAGCCGGTCGATCTCGGCCTGGGCCGAGGCCGCTCGTGAACGGGCCGCGCTGACCTGGCCGTTCAGCCGGGCGAGGCCCTCGCGACGGTCCGCGATGGCGCGGGCGACGTCCTTCAGCCGCCGTTCCTCGTGAGCCAGTTCGCGTTCCAGATCGGCGCGGTGGGCGACCGTGTCCTCCAGGGCGCGCTCGGCCGCCTCCAGGGCCGCTTCGAGCTCGGCCTCCTGCTCCCGGATCCGGGCGGCCTCGCGCTCCATGTCCTCGGGGTCGCGCCCGCGCCGCTCCTCGGGGGGCGCGGAGGTGGCGCTCTTCACCCGTGCGTCGGCCAGCGAGATCGTGCCGCGCACCCGCTCGGCGAGCTGGGAGAGCTCGTACCAGGTCTGCTGGGCCCGCTGGAGGCGGGGCGTGAGCTGCCGTACCTCGTCCTCCAGGAGCGCCTCCCGCTGGAGCGCCTTCCTCAGCTCCAGTCCGGCGGCTTCCCTGCGTTCCTTGAGGGCGGCCTCGTCCGCGACCTCGGCCCGCAGCGCCTCCCGCAGCCGGACGAGATCGTCGGCGAGCAGGCGCAGGCGGGCGTCCCGGAGGTCGGCCTGGATGACGGCGGCCCGACGGGCGACCGCGGCCTGCCGGCCGAGGGGCTTGAGCTGCCGTCGCAGCTCGTCCGTCAGGTCCTGCACGCGTGCGAGGTTGGCCTGCATCGCGTCCAGCTTCCTGAGCGCCTTCTCCTTGCGCTTGCGGTGCTTGAGGACGCCCGCGGCCTCCTCGATGAAGGCGCGGCGGCCCATGGGATCGGCGTGCAGGACGGAGTCGAGCTGGCCCTGGCCGACGATGACGTGCATCTCGCGGCCGATGCCGGAGTCGGAGAGGAGTTCCTGGATGTCGAGGAGACGGCAGGTGTCGCCGTTGATCTGGTACTCGCTGCCGCCGTTGCGGAACATGATCCGCGTGATGGTGACCTCGGCGTACTCGATGGGCAGGGCCCCGTCGGAGTTGTCGATGGTCAGGGACACCTCGGCGCGGCCCAGCGGCGGGCGGCCGGTGGTGCCGGCGAAGATGACGTCCTCCATCTTGCCGCCGCGCAGCGACTTCGCGCCCTGCTCACCCATGACCCAGCTGAGCGCGTCCACCACGTTCGACTTGCCCGAGCCGTTCGGTCCGACGACACAGGTGATCCCCGGTTCGAACCGAAGGGTGGTCGCGGAGGCGAACGATTTGAACCCTCGGAGGGTCAGGGCCTTGAGGTGCACGCCGCCGGACTCTACCTTCCGGCGGTGTCTCACTCCATGAACCCACGGTTTCACCCCTGAACGTCCAGGGCACACCAGACGTTAAAGAGAGTAAAAGAATGCGGGGGCACAGAAGCCGGGGAAAGAAAGAAGGGACGCCGAAGCGTCCCTTGCAACTCTGACAACTTAGCGGTTGATGTGGGCTGCCCAACCACTGCGTGAGCTGTCGTGGAGCGATGCAGTGATCAGGTGAGCGCAGGCTCCGCCTGGTGTGCGTCGATGCTCTCCATGATCCTGTCGTGAGAAGCGGCAGCCGCGAGCGAGTCGTTCTCCGCCTGGATCCGCACAAGCTCGGATTCCAGGTCCTGGACTCGCTGCTGGAGCCGTCGCATCTCGGCGAGGAGTCGAGGGTCGGAGCCGCCGACGTAACCGAGAAGCGCCTTTGCCATGATGGATGGTCCTCCACAATGAGTGACCGACCGAAGCGGTGTGGGTCGTGAGGGATTTCGCACCCGCGATGCTTGGCACTGTTGAGTTGTGCTGCCGTTCATCCATGCCAAACAGCGAAGGTGCGCGGGGTGCTTTCAGCGTCTCACCAAAAAGTTTGACGGTCAACACGATCACACCCCGTATTGGCGGCAACCCGGGTCTGCGCGGCCTGGAACGGCGGCGCTGCGACTCCCGCGGGGCGCTCAGGGTGTGGCGATCATCCTTACCCGCGGAGCCTGCCACGGCAAGCCATTCTTGGCAACCACCAGGGACTTTCTGCTCCGGGCGCCTGCCGGTGGCATGTCCCTCCGCTTCCGCCGGGACGGATTCACAGAATCGGGTCAGCGGATGGCGAAGCCGTCGTAACCACCGCGAGGTGTGTCCCAGATCTCGGTCACGCCGTCCACGCGCCCGGGCGTGTCGTCACTCCGGAGCCAGTCGAGGAGTCCCTCGCATCCCGGGCGCGGGCCCTCCGCGACCACTTGGACCCGGCCGTCGGCCAGATTGAGAGCAAAACCACTCAGGCCGCCGATCTCCAGCGCCTTGGCCCGCGTGAACCAGCGGAAACCCACACCTTGGACGCGTCCACGCACCCAGGCGACCAGTCGCACATCCTCGCTCATGAGTGCAACCTAACCGGGCAATGTCTCTCCGGGCACTTCCTCCTCTCCCGTCATGCGGTACCGTCCCCACCCAATGAATCTCATACGAAACTCACTCGATCGTGTGAGTTTTGTGAGCTTGGTTGACCGGGGGGACGCGTCGACCGCCAGGACGAGGAAGGCAAGGACATGGGACGCCACCGACGCTCCGCCGCCGGCCGCGCCGCCACGGGCCGCGCCACGGGGGTCACACCGACAGGCGGCTCCTCCATGGGGAGCCATGATCCGCAGGACTCGTACAGCTTCGACCACGGTGTGCCGGGGTCGTACGGGCACGGCCCGCAGGGGCCGTACGCCGACGGGCTGCCCACGGACGGCATCGCCCCGTATCTGAACTCCGAGGAGTACGCCGAGACGTCCGCGCGCAGCGCTGCCTACCTCTTCGCCTCCGAAGCCGACTACGCCACGGTGTTCGGCCCCGACACCGGGTCCTTCCGCGGTGACGGCTTCACCCCCGGCGAGGGCCGGCGCGGAGGGTCGCGCCGTCGCAGGAGGAGGGCCGCGACGCCGGTCAAGACCGGCCTGCTCGGGGTCTCCGCGGCGGTCGCCCTCGGCACGGTCGCCGTCGCCACGGGTGCCGTGCCCGGCCTCGACAACTACCGGATCGGCGGGGGTGACAGCAGCGGCGGCGGCAACGTGCAGGCCGCCGGCACGCCGACCAACAGCCCCGCCGAGCAGGGCGGCACCTCCGGCAGCGCCGAGAACCGCGACGGCTCCACCTCGACCAGTCGCGACGCCGAGCGCTCCGCCTCTCCCACGCCCACGCCCTCCCCCTCGACGCCGACCTCGTCGGCGCCCACCAAGGCGCCGACGAAGAAGCCGAAGGCCACGCCCAGCGAGAAGCCGAGGACGACTCCTTCGCGGGCGGCCACGAAGGCGCCGCAGGAGACCAGCGCCCCCGTGACCGTGTCCGCCGAGACCCAGGCCGCGGCCGAGGTGCTCAGGCTCGTCAACGAGGAGCGGGCGAAGGCGGGCTGCGACGCCGTGTCCGCGAACAGCGCGCTGTCCGGGCTGGCCGAGGACTTCAGCGACGCGATGGCCGCGCAGGGCTTCTTCGACCACACCGACCCGAGTGGTGCCACTCCGTGGGACCGGGCGACGAAGGCCGGGATCACCGACCTCGGCGGCGAGAACATAGCCCGGGGCCAGGCCGACGCCGCCGCGGTGATGGCGGCCTGGATGGACAGTCCCGGCCACAAGGCGAACATACTGAACTGCGACTTCAAGACGCTGGGCGTCGGGGTGCACTTCGGGTCGGGCGGCCCTTGGTGGACGCAGGACTTCGGCTACTAGACCCGGCGCCGGATCCGGCGGCCCGCCCCTGGTCCGGCGTGGCCGCCCGTCCCGCACGGTACTAACTATCGGTTAGTGCTATCTGCTGGTGAGCGCTGCGTTCGAGTAGGCTTGAAGTATGGACACCACGCAGGAGCGCACGGAGGCTCAGGACCTTCCGTACAACGTGTTCGCCAAGGCCTGTCCCTCGCGCGGCACGCTGGAGCACGTCACGGGACGCTGGGGCGCGCTCACCCTCGGCGCCCTGCACGAGGGGTCGCTGCGCTTCAACGAGCTGCGCCGCCGCGTCGACGGCGTGAGCGAGAAGATGCTCTCCCAGACACTGCACGCACTGGAGCGCGACGGCCTGGTGCACCGCGAGGCCCAGCCGACCAACCCGCCCCGGGTGGACTACGACCTGACCCCCCTCGGCCGCGAGGTCGCCCGGCGCCTGCTGAGCCTCATCCACTTCGTGGAGGGCAGGATGGACGACGTCCTGGAGGCGCGGACGCGTTACGACGAGACGCGCGGCGCGCGCTGACAGCGCGGGCAGAAGTAGCTGGACCGGTTCATCCAGGGCCGCCGGCGCATCGGTGTGGCGCAGCGCTTGCAGGGCAGGCCCTCACGCCCGTACGCGTCGAGCGACCGGTCGAAGTAGCCCGACTCCCCGTTGACGTTGACGTACAGGCTGTCGAAGCTGGTGCCGCCGACCGCGAGCGCCTCGTTCATCACGTCCCTGATGTGGCCCAGGAGTTCGGCGGTGCGCGGGCGGGTGAAGTGGGCGGTCGGGCGCTCGTAGTGGACGCGGGCACGCCAGAGGGCCTCGTCGGCGTAGATGTTGCCGACGCCACTGATCAACGACTGGTCCAGCAGGGCCCGTTTGACGGTGCTGCGCTTGCGGCGCAGCGCCTGGTGGAACGCCTCGTCGTCGAAGAGCGGGTCGAGAGGGTCGCGGGCGATGTGCGCGATCACGTCGGGCAGGCCGTCGGGGGCCGTGTCCTGCAACGACAGCCCGCCGAAGGTGCGTTGGTCGACGAAACGGAGTTCGGTGTCGACCTCGTCCGCGAACCGGACCCGGATGCGCAGGTGCTTCTCGTCGGGCGCCGAGTGCGGCTGGACGAGCAGCTGTCCGCTCATGCCGAGGTGGGCCAGCACCGCCTGATGCGTGTCCTCCAGGGGCAGCCACAGGTACTTGCCGCGGCGGCTGGGCAGGCCGACGCGGTGGCCCTTGAGCCGGTGCGTGAAGTCGTCGGCGCCGGCAAGATGACGGCGCACCGCACGCGGATGCAGCACCTCGGCCTCGGCGACCGTGCGATGGGCGACCCACCGCTCCAGGCCGCGCCGGACCACCTCGACCTCGGGCAACTCGGGCATGGGGCTCCCCTGTCACGGACCTATGAGCCTGTCACGGAAATATGAGCCGAGCGCCCGCCCCCGACGGGGACGGGCGCTCGGCTGCGCTTGTTCGGTCAGGCGGAGACGGACGACGACGGGCCTTCGTCGCCGTCCTCGGGGGCCTTGACGGCCTCCTCGGCAGCCTCGGCAGCCTTCTCGGCAGCCTCCTCGGCGGCCTTCTCGACCGCCGCATCGGCGCGCTCGTCCGCCGCGGCCCGGATGGACCGCCACGCGGATTCCGCGGCCTGCTGCTCCGCTTCCTTCTTGCTGCGGCCGGTGCCGGTGCCGTACGAGACGCCTCCGACGCGGGCGGCAGCAGTGAAGGTCTTCTCGTGGTCGGGGCCGGTCTCCGTGACCAGGTACTCGGGAACACCGAGCCCTTCGGTCGCGGTGAGCTCCTGGAGACTGGTCTTCCAGTCCAGGCCGGCTCCGAGGTTGGAGGACTTCTCGATCAACGGGTCGAACAGGCGGTGCACCAGCTCCGCCGCCGAGTCCAGGCCCTGGTCGAGATAGACCGCGCCGATCACCGCTTCCAGGGTGTCGGCGAGGATGGACGCCTTGTCCCGGCCACCCGTGCCCTCTTCACCGCGGCCGAGCCGGATGAAGGAGCCGAGTTCGAGGCCGCGGCCGACCTCCGCCAACGCACGCGAGTTGACCACCGCGGCCCGCAGTTTGGCCAGCTGGCCTTCGGGCAGGTCGGGGTGGGTGCGGTACAGCGTGTCCGTGACCACGAGGCCGAGTACGGAGTCCCCGAGGAACTCCAGACGCTCGTTGGTCGGCAGACCGCCGTTCTCGTATGCGAACGAACGGTGGGTCAGCGCACGCACCAGAAGGGCGGACTCGAGTGTGTACCCGAGCCGCCCTTCCAACAGTGTGTGGGACGAGGCCGTGTTGTCCGCCGGGCCACCCTCGCTGGCGCGGGCGGCGTTCTTCTTGGGCGTGGACACAGTGCCTCTCACCAGCCGCTCAGACCTCGAGGACCTGGCGCTTGTTATAGGTGCCGCAAGACGGGCACGCGATGTGCTGCAGCTTGGGCTCGTGGCAGCGCTCACACGCAACCAGGGTGGGGACCGCAGCCTTCCACTGCGACCGGCGGTGGCGCGTGTTGCTGCGCGACATCTTCCGCTTCGGAACAGCCACGGCTACTTCTCCTGCTTCTCGTCGACGCCAGCTTCGGCGCCGCTGATCTCGTCCTTCTCGCCGTCTCCGAGTGAACCGGCGAGTCCCTGCAGTGCCGCCCAACGAATGTCGACGGCGTCATGGTGGTGTTCCGGGTCGTCCGCAAGGCGCGCGCCGCACTGGGCGCACAGTCCTGGGCAGTCTTCCTGGCACACCGGCTGCATCGGCAGTGCGAGCACCACCGCATCACGCAGCACGGGTTCGAGGTCGAACAAACCGTCCTCGAGAAAGAGCCTGTCCTCGTCTTCCTCGGCGTCGTCGGCCGGTTCCGCCTTGGGGCGGCCACGGTCGTCGGCGTCAGGGTACGAGAACATCTCCTGGAAGTCCGTTTCGAGCTCCAGCTCGACCGGCTCCAGACACCTTACGCACTCCCCCTCGGCCACCGCACGGGCGGTGCCTGTGACAAGCACACCTTCCATGACCGACTCGAGGCGGAGTTCGAGCTCCACCGGGGCGCCTTCCGGCACTCCGATGACCTCCTGGATCCCGAGATCCTTGGGGGCGTCGATCGTGCGGGTCAGGCGCTGCAGCGCACCAGGCCGCCGACCCAGCTCGTGTGTGTCGAACACGAGAGGGTTGCGGTGGTCGAGGCGGGCGTTCAGGGCCATTCCTGCTTTCGATCTCATGAGCTCGGGGACGCTGCCCTTCGGTGTTCCCGGGCAGCGTTGATCGCGGACGTACACGCGACCGAAGAGCCAGGATACTGGACCTTTCCCTCACGGCCCAATCCGGTGTGCGCTGTCGGCCGGCGCCCCCGCTCGGGGAGGCGGTTCAGCCGTTCCCGCGCCCCTGCTCATAGGCGCGCAGCTGCTCCGCGCTGATCATGCCGGTGTCGAAGAGGCTGGTCTCGTCGAGGGCGTGCGCCTGCTGCGGGACGTACCCCTGGTGGTCCTGGTGGTCCCGGTGGTCCTGCTGGACCGGCTGCTGGGCCTGGTGCGGGTCGTAGGTCCCCTGCTGGCCGTCGTAGCCCTGGAAGGGGGCACCTTCCGCCGGAGCGTAGCCGGAGGCGGCGTACGGGTCGGCCTGCTGGTAGCCGTAGGCGTCCTGCCCGGTGCCGTACTGCTGCTGGTAGCCGCCGTAGGGGTCGGCGGTCTGCTGCTGGTAGCCGTACGCCGGCTGCATGTCCTGCTGGTCGTACTGGCGCGGTACGGGCTGTTCGGCCGGGGCTGACCGGGTGCCCGGGGCGTCCGCCTCGGCGAGGGCGACCAGGTCGGCCAGGTAGTCGGCGTCGCTGGAGTGCTGCAGGGCGTCGTCGGCGAGGGAGCTGAGGTCGTCGCTGGCGATGCGGCCGTGCAGCTTCTGCCGGCCGCGGCCGACGGCCTCCAGGGTCTTGGCGAGGACGGCCTCGAAGGCGCCGAGCTTGACGTCGACGTACTCGTCGGCGGTGCGGCGCAGGGTCTCCGGGTCGTGGCTGCGCTCGGGGGCGTCCTCGTCCTGGTAACCCTGCTCGTCGACGCCGGGGCCGGTGCCGAGGAGCTTCTCGCGGCCGCGGCCGACCGAGCCGAGGGTCTTGGTGAGGACGACCTCGAAGTTCGCGAGCTTGGAGTCGACGTAGTCGTCGGCCTCCGCGCGGATCTCCTCGGCCTCCTGGCGGGCCTCGGCGAGAATGCGGTCGGCCTCGGCCTGGGAGCGGCGGGCGATCTCCGTGTCGGAGATGAGGGAGCCGCGCTCGGCGTGCGCCTGCCCGATGATCCGCTCGGCCTCCTGACGGGCCTGCTCGACCATCTGCTCGCGGTCGCCGATCACCTCCTGGGCCTGCGCGAGGGATCCGGGCAGGGCCTCGCGTACTTCTTCGAGCTTCGCGAGCAGGTCGGCGCGGTTGACCACGCACGAGGCCGACATGGGCATCGACCGGGCACCGGAGACCGCGGCCACGATCTCGTCGAGCTTCTTCTGCACGTCCACCTGTGCTCGCCACTCTCTACAGCTGTGTTGGAGACGGACGGAAAGACTGTACGGCCATGAGGCGACCGGCGGACAGCGCGCGCGGGCCCTCAGCGGCTCAGCCTCTGCGGAGCCGCTCGGCGAGGGCCGACAGGACGATCGGCGGTACCAGATGGGAGACGTCTCCGCCCCAGGTCGCGACCTCCTTGACCAGGGAGGAGGAGAGGAAGCTGTAGGTGGGGTTGGTGGGGACGAAGAGGGTCTCCACGCCCGAGAGGCCGTTGTTCATCTGGGCCATCTGCAGCTCGTAGTCGAAGTCGCTGACCGCGCGCAGACCCTTGACGATGGCCGGGATGTCGCGCTCCTTGCAGAAGTCGACCAGGAGGCCGTGGAAGGCCTCCACCCTGACGTTCCCGTACTCGGCGGTGACCTGGCGGATCAGGTCGATCCGCTCGTCGATCTCGAACAGGCCTCTCTTGGACTTGTTGATCATGACCGCGACATAGACCTCGTCGTACAGACGGGAGGCGCGGGAAATGATGTCGAGGTGTCCGTTGGTGATCGGGTCGAACGACCCGGGACAGACGGCGCGGCGCACTTGAGATCCCTCGCTCTCCGGTCCGGTCATCGTGCGTCTTCGCACGTAGAGGCGGCGCGACCGTACCAAAACGTTCCCTCGCCGTAGCGACGGGCCCGGATCGCTTCGAAGCCGTGCGGCCAGTGGAACGTGCCGCCTCTGGTGCTGCGCTCCACGGTGACGAGGGCTTCGGTTGCGAGCCACCCCTCCGTACGGAGTGTGAGCAGAATCTCCCGAAGATCGTCGTCCGTGACGGCGTACGGCGGGTCGAGGAAGACGAGGTCGTAGGGGTGCGCCGGCGGCTGTGTCCGGACGATCTGCTCGGCCTTGCCCGCCCTCACCTCGGCGCCCGGGAGGCCGAGGGCCTTCACGTTCTCCCGGATCGTGCGGGCCGCGCGGGCATCGGCCTCGACCAGCAGGGTGTGCCCGGCGCCGCGGGACAGCGCCTCCAGACCGACGGCGCCGGAGCCCGCGTACAGGTCGAGCACGCGCTCGCCGTCCAGGGGGCCGCCGAGGAGGGACTGCCAGGTGGAGAAGAGGCCCTCGCGTGCTCGGTCGGAGGTCGGGCGGGTGCCGGTTCCCGGCGGGACGGCCAGGCGGCGTCCGCCGGCTGCGCCGGCGATCACGCGGGTCATCTGCGGTCCTTGTTCGAGGGGCGGTTACGGGTTCAGTCTGGCAGGCGGAGGTGGCGGGCGCTGTGTGCCGTGCACGGCCGCGGGTCCGTCGAGGCCGCCCGTGCGGTTCCTCGCGCCGTTGAAGCCGGCTGCTCTGCGGGGCCGGCTGCCCGCTAGCCCTTTTCCAGGTACTGCTCCCTCTCCTCGTCCAGGAGGGCGTCCAGGGCCGTGCGCAGGCCCGGCAGCCGCTCCAGGTCCGGATCGGCCGCCACCACCGCCGTCGCCTCCTCCCGCGCCTCGGCGATGATCTCCTCGTCCTCGATGACGGCCAGCATGCGCAGCGAGGAGCGGGTGCCGGACTGGGCCTGGCCGAGCACGTCGCCCTCGCGCCGCTGTTCGAGGTCGATACGGGAGAGCTCGAAGCCGTCGAGGGTGGCGGCCACGGCGTTCAGCCGCTGGCGGGCCGCGCTCGCCTCGGCCATCTCGGTGACCAGGAGGCACAGACCGGCGGCCGAACCCCGGCCCACCCGGCCACGCAGCTGGTGCAGCTGGGAGACGCCGAAGCGGTCGGCGTCCATGATCACCATCACGGTGGCGTTCGGGACGTTGACGCCGACCTCGATGACCGTGGTGGCGACCAGGACATCCGTCTCGCCGGCGGCGAAGCGCCGCATCACCGCGTCCTTGTCGTCGGGGTGCATACGGCCGTGCAGGACCTCCACCCCGAGGCCGTGCAGCGGGCCCTTGGCGAGCTGGTCGGCCACGTCGAGGACGGCGAGCGGGGGCCGCTTCTCGGCCTCGTCCTCGGCGGACTTCTTCTGCTTCTTCGGGTCGTCCTCGTCGTCCCCGATGCGGGGGCAGACGACGTACGCCTGGTGGCCGTTCTCGGCCTCCTCGCGCACCCGGTCCCAAGCCCGCGCCAGGAAGTGGGGCTTGTCGGCGGCCGGGACGACATGGCTGGCGATCGGGGACCGGCCGGCGGGGAGCTGGTCGAGGACGGAGGTCTCCAGGTCGCCGAAGACCGTCATGGCGACCGTCCGCGGGATGGGCGTGGCCGTCATGACCAGCAGGTGCGGCGGCTGCTTGCCCTTCCCGCGCAGGGCGTCGCGCTGCTCGACGCCGAACCGGTGCTGTTCGTCCACCACGACCAGCCCGAGGTCGTGGAACTGCACCTTGTCCTCGATCAGCGCATGCGTGCCGATCACGATCCCGGCCTCCCCGGTGACGAGATCGAGCAGCGCCTGCCGACGGGCGGCGGTCCCCATCGACCCGGTGAGCAGCACCACCTTGGTGGCCTGCTCCGCGCCGCCGAGCATCCCGCCCTCGGCCAGCTCGCCCATCATCTCGACGACCGACCGGTGATGCTGCTGGGCGAGCACCTCGGTGGGCGCGAGCATGGCGGCCTGACCTCCGGCGTCGACCACGGCGAGCATGGCGCGGAGGGCCACCATGGTCTTCCCGGAACCGACCTCCCCCTGGAGCAGCCGGTGCATCGGATGGTCGGTGGCCAGGTCGTCGAAGATCTCCCTGGTGACCTTCTGCTGGCCGTCGGTGAGGGTGAAGGGGAGACGGGCGTCGAAGGCCGTGAGGAGGCCGTCCGGCTTCGGTCTGCGCGGGACCGCCGGGAGTTGGGCGTCGGCGTGGCGGCGGCGGGCGAGGGCGACCTGGAGGACGAACGCCTCGTCCCACTTGAGGCGGGCGCGGGCCTCCTCGATGTCCGCCTTGGTGTGCGGGCGGTGGATCTTGAGGAGGGCCTCGGGGAGGGAGACGAGGCCACGGCCCTCCCGCAGGGAGTCCGGGAGCGGATCGAGGGCTTCCTGGGCGCTGGGCAGCACCGTCTGGATCGCCTTGCCGATCTTCCAGGACTCCAGCTTGGCGGTGGCGGGGTAGAGCGGGATGAGCGCGCCGGCCCAGCTGTCGACCGTTTCCTCGGCGTCGCCCCGCAACAACTCGTACGCCGGGTGGGCGAGTTGGAGACGGCGGTTGAAGACGGAGACTTTGCCCGCGAAGAGCGCGCGCGTGCCGGGCAGGAGCTCTTTGTGGGGTTTGTGCACGCCGTTGCCGAAGAAGACCAGCTGGATCCGGCCGCTGCCGTCGGTGATCGTGACCTCCAGACGCTGGCCCTTGCCGCGCGGGGCCTTGGCGGAGGCGAAGGTGTGCAGGCGGGCGTCGGCGACCTGGGCGACCACGGTGACGTGCTCGTCCATGGGGAGGTCGGCGAGGTGGGTGAGCTGGCCGCGCTCCTCGTATCTGCGGGGGTAGTGGTGCAGGAGGTCGCCGACGGAGTGCAGGCCGAGGTGCTCGGCCATCACCTTCGCGGTGGCGGGGCCGAGCACCTTTTTCAGGGGTTCTTCCAGTGCGGGCACGAGATCCATTGCACACCACGCCACTGACATCGCCGTATACGTCCTGGGAAACCCCTGGTCAGACGGCTCGTTGGGGACTTAGGATGACGCGCTCCCGGTCATCTTGTTCCGCTGCCATCCCACCTCGCGGTCACCGCCTCACCCGGGACCGCCCGACCCCGCGCCGTCGCCCGTCCCCCCACCGGCGCTGCGACGATGGACTCCCAGAACTCTCAGTCATCCCAGGCACCCCAGCCAGCTCAGCCCCCTCATACGTTCCAGGTCGACCTGCGCGGTCTGGTGGACCTGCTCTCCCAGCACCTCTACTCCAGCCCCAGGGTCTACCTGCGCGAACTGCTGCAGAACGCGGTCGACGCGATCACCGCCCGGCGGGCGGAGCAGCCCGACGCCCCCGCCCGCGTACGGCTGTACGCCGAGGGCGGGTCCCTGCGTGTCGAGGACACGGGCGTGGGGCTCAGCGAGTCGGACGTGCACACTCTGCTGGCGACCATCGGGCGCAGCTCCAAGCGGGCCGACGGGCTCCAGGAGGCCCGCTCCGACTTCCTCGGGCAGTTCGGCATCGGGCTGCTCGCCTGCTTCGTGGTCGCCGAGCGGATCCGGGTGGTCAGCCGCAGCGCCCGTACGCCGGATGCACCGCCCGTGGAGTGGACGGCGAGCGACGACGGTTCGTACACCGTGCGGACGCTGCCCGAGGCGGCGCGCCCCGAACCGGGCACCACCGTGCACCTGACGGCACGGGCCGGCGCCGGCGAGTGGCTCACCGGGGAGCGCGTCCTGGCGCTGGCGCGGGACTTCGGGTCGCTGCTGCCGTACGACGTGCGGGTGGGCGAGGAGGCGGTCACCGATCTGCCCGCTCCCTGGGACCGGGCGTATCCGAGTCCGGCCAACCGGCGGGTGGCGCTGGCCCGGCACTGTCACGACCTGTTCGGGTTCACCCCGCTGGACGCGATCGACCTGGCCGTGCCGCTCGCCGGGATCCGCGGGGTCGCGTACGTCCTGCCGTCGGCGGTCAGCCCGGCGCAGCGGGCGGGTCATCGCGTGCATCTGAAGGGCATGCTGCTGACCGAGCGGGCCGAACAGCTCCTGCCCGACTGGGCGTTCTTCGTGCGCTGCGTCCTGGACACCGACAGCCTGCGGCCCACGGCCTCCCGCGAGTCGCTCTACGAGGACGAGACGCTGGCCGCCGTACGGGAGGCGCTGGGCGAGAGGATCCGGTCCTGGCTGACGGGCCTGGCGGCCGGCGACCCGGAACGGCTGGCGGACTTCCTGGCCGTGCACCACCTGGGCGTGAAGTCGCTGGCCCGGCACGACCGGGAGATGCTGCGCACGATGCTGCCGTGGCTGCCCTTCGAGACGACGGACGGGCGGCTGTCCCTGGCGGACTTCGCGCAGCGGCACCCGGTGGTGCACTTCACGCGGACCGTCGAGGAGTACCGGCAGGTCGCGCCGATCGCGTCCGCGCAGGGCGTCGGGGTGATCAACGGTGGTTACACGTACGACAGCGAGCTGATCGAGGCGCTGCCGTCGGTGCGGCCGGGGACGGTGGTCGCCGAGCTGGACGCGGACACCGTGACCGCCCATCTGGACACGGTCGACCCGGCCGAGGAGCTGGCTCTGGCGGGCTTCCTGGCGAGCGCGCGAGCGAAGCTGGACCCCCTGGGCTGTGACGTCGTCCTGCGGGCCTTCCGTCCGCTGTCCGTGCCCGCGCTGCACCTGGACGACCGGGCGGCCCGGCACGAGCAGGCCCGCGCTGAGGCCGAGGAGCAGGCCGACGACCTGTGGGCGGGCATCCTCGGCTCGCTGCGCGGCAGCGCCCCGCGCACGCGGCTGGTGCTCAACCATCTCAACCCGCTGATCCGGCGGATCAGTTCACTCGGCGACCCGGAACTGGTCGGCACCGCCACGGAGTCCCTGTACGGGCAGGCGCTGCTGATGGCGCAGCGGCCGCTCAGGCCCGCGGACTCGGCGCTGCTGAACCGGGCGTTCATCGGCCTCCTGGAGTGGGCCACGCACAGCGAGGACGGTCACCGATGAGTGGGATCACGGACTTCGACGGCCTGCGCCGGGCGATGGCGGAGAACTCCGAGGAGCCGGAGGGGCCCGCCCGCAACGCGCGCGCGGAGCAGCTGCTCGCCGAGGCGGAGAAGCTGAACATCCCGCTCGCGGTGATCGAGGCGCTCGGGCACCAGCTGAAGGTCTACAACTACAGCTCCGAGAAGGCGAGGATGTTCGTCCCGTTCGCGCGGCTGCTGCGCATGTGGGACGAGCGGCCCGAGGACTTCGACGCGTACGAGACGCACTCGCTGCACTGGACGTTCAAGTGGGTGTCGTCCGGCATGCTCGACCAGCCGCACATTCCGCTGGCCTCCGTCGAGAAGTGGCTCGGCGAGATGGAGCACCGCTACCGGCTCGCCGGGCACTCCGAACGGGCCGTGCGGGGCGCCGAGTTCAGCGTGGCCGCGCATGTCGGGGACGTGGAGCGGGCCGAGCGGGCGTACACCGCGTGGCTGGCCGCCGACCGGGACGCCATGTCCGACTGCCACGCGTGCGAGCTGCACGGGCAGGGCTGGTGGCAGGCGGAGCGGGGCCGGGACGCCGAGGCGCTGGAGCTGTGGGAGCCGGTCCTGGCGGGCGAGTTCAGCTGTGCCCACGAGCCGCACACGGTCCTCGCGTCCTCCCTGGCGCCCCTGCTGCGGCTCGGCCGCGTGGACGAGGCGCGCGCCAGCCATCTGCGGGGCTTCCGGCTCGTGCGGGCCATGGAGAGCATGCGCGGCGCCTACGCGGACCACGTCGAGTTCTGCGCGCTGACCGGGAACGAGGCGCGTGGACTGGAGCTGCTCGCGGAACGGCCGGCGTACTTCACCGACGGCGGACACCCGCGCAGCGAGCTGGACTTCATGGCCGTGGTGGCCCTCCTCATGGACCGGCTGTCCGAACTCGGCCTCGACGACCAGCGGGTGCCCGGCCCGGCCGGCTTCCCTGAACCGACTGCTGGTGGCCCTCGTGGCGATGCGCGACGGGAACTTCCGAAAGCGG
>NZ_JBSFTY010000025.1:0-97567 GCF_053591515.1 Streptomyces sp. NPDC003011 | reverse complement strand
GCGACGTTGCCCAGGACGCTCGTGTCGTCGCTCGGCCAGCGCAGTTGTGCCAGAGCGCGGCCACGCCGGCCTCGCACCGGTTGCGTGTCCTGGGACCAGGTGCCGTCGAGTCGGCGATGCCTGGTCCCTCGGCATGACCGTTGCGCGAAGGCGCGTCGGAGCTGGTCCAGGGTGCGGGGGTGGTCACCTGGCACCGTCATGTCGGTTGTCCCGCCGCGCTGTTGGGCGGACCACCTGGGCGCAGCCGCCCTCGTCTCCGTCCGTTCCGGCCACCGGGTGCCGACAGGCGAGCACGTGATTCCCTGTTTGGCCGAGCCGCACCTTGTGGTGCTGCCGCACATGGGTTCGGTCATGAGGGCCACGCGCGCGGCGACGGTGGAACCGGCGGGCCCGACGGGCCCGCGAAACCTCTTCCGGACCGTCGCTGATCTGCCACGACGTGACCAAGTCGGCCCGGACCGGGGCCCGGACGGCATGGTGTCTTCAGGGCTTCGGCAAATACCGCAGTTTGACGGTGTGTTCCTGGGAAACACGTTCGTCGACCCGAAAGCAAGGGAGAAAAGCTGCCATGGGCATCATCGCGTGGATAGTCATCGGTCTGCTCGCCGGCGCCATTGCCAAGGCGCTCATGCCGGGTAAGGACCCGGGCGGAATCATCATCACCATGCTCATCGGTGTCGCCGGAGGGCTGCTCGGTGGCTTCCTCGGCAAGGTGATCTTCGGAGTGGACTCGATCGACGGCTTCTTCGATCTGTCCACCTGGATCGCGGCCATCGTCGGGTCCGTCATCCTCCTCGCGCTGTACCGTCTGATCACCAACCGCGGTCACGGGCGCGGCCATCGGCGCGGGCACGTCCACGCGTAACAGGGGCCGCGTAGCCGCCTGACGGGCGCTGAGCACCGTCGAAAAAACGTGAGCGCCCCCGTCCGATTCGGACGGGGGCGCTCACGTGTGTCCGGCGACCGCCGAACTCCGTCGTCAGCCGGGCACGGACTGCCGTGGACTACCGCCGGCTCCGTACCAGCAGATACAGGAAGTACGGCGTGCCGATCACCGCCGTCATGAGGCCGGCGCCGAGCTGTGCGGGCGCGATGACCGTGCGGCCGAGCAGGTCGGCCGCGCAGACGAGCGCGGCGCCGAGGAGGACGGCGACCGGCACCACGCGTACGTGCCGCCGGCCCACGAGGGCCCGTGCCGCGTGCGGCGCGACCAGGCCCACGAAACCGATGGTGCCGGCCGAGGCGACGGCGGTCGCGCTGAGCAGGACGCTCACCACCAGGAAGCCGAGACGGACCCGGGACAGCCGCAGGCCGAGCAGACGCGGGGTGTCCCCGTCCAGGGACACGAGGTCCAGCTCGGTGCGCCGGGCCGCCGCGACGCCGATGCCCAGGAGGAGCACGAGCGCGACGGGCAGGACGTCCGGCATGGTCCGTCCGTACGTCGAACCGGACAGCCAGGTCAGCGCCTTCGTGGCGTTGAACGGGTCGGTGAGCACGATGAGCAGGCTGGTCAGGGCGGTCGTCCCGGCGGCCACGCCAATGCCGACGAGGACCAGCCGGTTCTGCTGGTAACCGCCCCGGGCGGCCAGCCCGAAGACGACGACGCAGGACGCCGCGGCCCCCGCGAACGCGGCAGCCGCCACGCTCCAGGTGCCGGCGACGGGCACGGTGGTCACCAGGAGCACGGCACCCAGCGCGGCTCCGCCGCAGACGCCCAGGACCCCCGGTTCGGCGAGCGGGTTGCGGGTCACGGCCTGCACCAGCGTGCCGGCCAGGGCGAGCGCCGCGCCCGCGCACAGGGCCGCGAGGACCCGCGGCACCCGGGTGTCCAGGACGAAGGAGACGGCCCGGCCGGCCCGCCCCTGCACCCAGTTGACCACGTCGCCCAGCAGGAGCTTGCTGTCACCCAGCAGCACGCCGGCGACGGCGACACCGGCGACCACGGCGACGAGCGCGGCCAGCGTGACCAGGAACGCCGTGCGGCTGGGGATGCGCAGCCGGTCCGGTGCACCGGCTTCGGTGGTGTCCCGCAGCCGTAGGGCCGTCACCACCAGGAACACGGCACCGACGAGGCTGGTGACGACGCCGGTGGGCACGGTGACCGCCGTGTTCGCGGGCACCAGGGCCCGCAGCAGCACGTCAGAGCCGAGCACCAGTCCGGCGCCGGCCAGGCCGGCCACCGGCCAGGACGTACGGGCGCGGACGAAACCCCGGAACCGGCGGGCGAGCGGACGGACCAGGGCCGGTGCGCACAGGCCGACGAAGCCGATGGGCCCGGCGAGGGTGACGGCGGCCGCGGACAGGAGCGCCGCCAGCACCACCACCGTGACGCGGGTGGCGCGGACCGGGACGCCCAGACCGCGCGCGGCGTCGTCGCCGAGGGCGAGTGCGTCGACCCGGCGGGCGGTCAGCAGCAGACCGAGGAGCCCGGCCAGGGCGACGGGCAGCATCTGCACGACACCGTCGAAGCCGTTCTGGCCGATGCTGCCCTGGTTCCACTGGTACAGGCCCTCCGTCTGCTCGGGGAACAGCAGGAGCAGGCCCTCCGTCACGGAGTTCAGTCCCAGCGCCAGCGCGGTCCCGGCGAGGACCAGCCGTACGGTGCCCGTGCCGAGACCGGACAGCGCGAGGACGACGCCGGCGGCCAGCAGCCCGCCGGCGAAGGCCACGCCGGAGGAGGCGAGCAGCGGGAGCGAGACACCGGTCGCGCCGGCCAGCCCGAGCGCCAGGTACGAACCGGCGTTCACCGCGAGGGTGTCGGGGGAGGCGAGCACGTTGCGGCTGACGGCCTGGAGTACGGCGCCCGCCACCCCGAGGACCGCGCCGACCAGGAGGCCGGCGGTCATGCGCGGCAGCCGGGAGGCGACCACGACGGACGCGTCGGCCGGATCGGCCTGCCCGGTCAGGGCCTTGAACACCTCGGCCGGCCCGACGGCGGCGGTGCCCTGGGTGATGTCGACGACGGCGAGCGCGGCGACCAGCAGGACGAGCGCGGCCGTCACCGCGGCCGCGCCGGCGCGGGGCGTGGCCGCCTGCGGACGGGTGGCGGGTTTCGTCGCGGTGACGGCCATGGCTCCGCTACTGCGTCAGCGCGTCGACGACGGCGTCGATGTACGCCTCCATCGAGCGGGGACCGCCGAACATCCAGATGCCGTCGGGCAGTCGGTGCACGTCGCCGGCCTTGACGAAGGGCAGGGACGTCCACACGGGGTTCTTCGCCAGCGCGCCGGTGAAGGGCGTGCTGTTCTTGTCGCCGTCGTTGCCGATGTAGGCGAACTGGGTGTCCTTCGGCAGGTCGGTGAGGCCCTCGACATCGGTGGAACCGAGGCCGTAGCTGGCGTCGCCCTTGACCGTCCAGGCGTTCTCCAGCCCGATCTGCTCGTTGACGGCGCCGATGAGGGAGCCGCTGGTGTAGGGGCGCAGGGAAACCTGGTTGGAGGTGACGTAGCCGTCGGCGAAGGCGAACCGGGTGCCGTCGGCACCGGCGTCGGTGAGGGCCTTCCTGGCCTCGGCGACCTTGGCCTCGAAGTCCTCGCGGACCGTCCTGGCCTTGTCGGTGGTGCCGGTGGCCTGGGCGATGAGGTCGACGTTCTTCAGTGTCTGCCCGATCTGGTCGGAGCCGTCGGCGGGCTTCACCTCCAGCACGGGGGCGACCTCGCGCAGCTGCTTCAGGGCGGCCGGCGGCAGGTCGGTGGTCGCCACGACGAGGTCGGGCGACAGTGAGGCGATGGTGTCCATGCTCGGCTCGCCGCGCGTGCCGATGTCCTTCGGAGCCGTCGTCAGCGGGACGGCGGTGTTCCAGGTCCTGTAGCCCGTGACGTCGGCGACGCCGACGGGGTCGACGCCGAGCGTGAGGAGGCTCTCGGTGACGTTCCACTCGGTGGTGACGACCCTGGTGGCCGGGCCGTCGAGGGTGACCTTCGCGCCGGTGGCGTCGGTGACGGTGATGGCCTCGGAGGGCTTCGCGGAGCTGTCGGCGGCGGGCTCGGTGGTGCCGCACGCGGCGAGGGTGAGCGCCGCGGCGGCGGTGGTGGCCGCGGTGCGGAGGAGGCGTCTCATGAAGTGGTGCCGAGCCTTTCGCTGAGGGTGTGTCGCGTGTGATGGCGGCCGATCGGCCGGCTGCGCAGCCGGCCGGTCAGGGGATCGGTGTCGACGTCGATCCGGATGCCGTAGACGGCGGTCAGCCGTTCCGGTGTCAGGACGTCCTCGGGCCGGCCGTCGGCGACGACGCGGCCCGCTTCGAGCAGCGTGATCCGGTCGGCGACGGCCGCCGCCTGGTCGAGGTCGTGCAGGACGACGCCGACGGCGATCCCGTGCTCGTCCGCCAGGTCGCGGACGAGGTCGAGGAGTTCGACCTGGTAGCGCAGGTCGAGGTAGGTGGTGGGCTCGTCCAGGAGCAGGACGCCGGTCTCCTGGGCGAGGCAGCCGGCGAGCCACACCCGCTGCAACTGCCCGCCGGACAGGTGGTCGGCGCCGCGCTCGGCGAGGTCCGTGAGACCGGTGAGCGCGAGCGCCCGGTCCACCGCGGCCGACGCGTCCGGATCCGGCCGGCCGAAGCGTCCCCGGTACGGATACCGGCCGAACTCGACGACGTCGCGCACGGTCAGTCCGCTGGGGGTGGGGCGGCCCTGGGTCAGCAGGGCGAGACGGCGCGAGAACTCACGGGACGTCAGGGCCAGGCCGTCGGTGTCGCCGTCGATCCTGAGCGTGGCGCGACGGGCCCGCTGCAGCCGGGCGATCGTCCGCAGCAGTGTCGACTTGCCGCTGCCGTTGGGGCCGACCAGGACGGTCACCTCACCGGGCCGGAGGGCGACCGTGGCGTCGTGCACCACGTCGACCCCGTCGTACGCCACGGTCACGCCGGTGGCCGACAGTTCATGGCCGCGCAGACGCGGGGTGCCGGCTGCTTCCTCACAAGATCTCACGCGACGAAGGTTAGCCTAACCTAAGTCGGGCCGGCAGGGGTGTCCCGGATGCCGGGCTCGGCCGGACCGCCACGCTCCCGGGCGTGCGTCGCAAGTAGTGCAACCGTCCAGTTGCACTTTCAGAGGCGTTGTGCAACTCTGCAGTTGCACCTGATGGCGGCGAGGAAAGGGAGTCCCTCATGAGCGAGGACCGGATCGAACGCGAAACCCTGATCGCGGCACCCCTGGAGCGGGTCTGGTCGCTGGTGGCGCAGCCCGGGTTCTGGGTGGCCGACAAAGCGAGCCTGCCCGGCACCGTGGCCAAGGAGGGCGAGTCGATGATCGCGAAGAACCCCGAGCACGGCGACTTCCCGGTACGCGTGGAGAAGGTCGAGCCGCCGACGTACCTGGCGTACCGGTGGACCAGCGCGTTCCCCGGGGAGGAACTGCGCGAGGACAACAGCACGCTCGTGGAGTTCACGCTGACCCAGGAAGGCGACCGGACGCGGCTGCGCGTCGTCGAGAGCGGATTCGCGGCGCTGGCCGGATCCGAGGAGCTGCGCAGCCAGAACCTGAAGGACCACAGCGAAGGCTGGCCCCTGGAGCTCGACGCGCTCAGGACGCGCGCCGAGAAGCCCGCCACGTGACGGAAGAGCGTTCCGGCGCCGCCGAGGTCGTCGACCACGTCCTCGGCGCGCTGGCCGACCCGACGCGACGCCGGCTGCTCGATCTGCTCGCGTCGCAGGGCGAGGCCACCGCCACGACGCTCGCCGAACGGCTCCCCGTCTCGCGGCAGGCGGTGGTCAAGCACCTCGCCGTCCTGGACGCCGCCGGGCTGGTGACCGGCGGCCGGGTCGGACGCGAGGTGCGGTACGCGGTGCGGCCCGCGGCGCTGGACACGACGGCACGGTGGATGGCCTCGCTCGCGGCCGACTGGGACCGGAGGCTGGCGCACATCAAACGCGTCGCCGAGGCAGCGGAGCGGGACGCGACGCGGACAGACCCGGACTGAGACGCAGACAGCCCCGACTGAAGGACACCACGCCATGGACACCACAGCGCTGCGCGGCGCCTACGACACGTTGTTCGAGGCGGCGGCGATGCCCGACCTCGGCGACGCGGACGACGGGGGATGGAACGCCGACCGGATACTGGCTCACCTGCTCAGCGTCGACGCCTCCACCGCGGCGGTCGCCCTGGGCGTCGTCGCCGGCTCGCGGCCCACCTTCGACAACCGCATCTCGCTGGACACCTGGAACCTGGACCGGATCATCGCCGGGCACGCAGGCCGGACCGACCTGATGGAGCATGTCCGCAGCCAGGCCGCCGTCCTGTGCGACATCGCCGGCCAACTGGACCAGGAGGCCGCCTCGGTCCTGGTGCCGTCGCTCCTCCTGTCCGACGACGCCCTCGTGCTGGACCAGCCGGTCGCGCTGGCCGGCCTCATCGACGGCCTCGCCGAGAACCACGTGCCCGCGCATACCCGGCAGCTTCTCGATCTCCGCGTCACCGTCCCGGGACGCCGGCCCGTCCCCTCAGCGCCGCCTGCTCCGTAGCGCGACGGCCGCTGCGACGGAGACCAACAGGCCGGCCAGTCCGCCGGCCACCTTCTTGGCCGTCGCCACCTTCTCGGCCGTCGCCGCGGAACGTCCGGGGCCGAGCGCGTCCCGCAGCCGGTCGTACAGACTCAACGGGACGCCCAGGATCGCGTTGCCGGGCGGACGCCGGGGGATGACCGGGTGGGGATGCGTGGGCGCGCTCATCCGGACCGTCTCCCACACCGTGCCCAGCCGGCGCAGCTGAGCCGTGTCCAGGGCCTCCTGAAGGCGGGGCAGCACCAGGTCCTCCTCGTCCCTGATGTCCTGCCGGATCAGAGCGAAGACCTGCTGCACCTTCCGTTCGCGCTCCGGCTGTCCGGGACTGAGGCGTTCGACGGCGGCGACGAGATCGTTGATCTGCTGGTGTTCCTCCTCGACCCGGGAGGTCAGCTCCTCCCCGTCCGCGACGGAGCGCCGTACGGCCGGCCACAGCACGGTCTCCTCGGCGAACGCGTGACTGAAGACGAGCTGGACGATGTCCTTCAGGAGCCGCTCACGGTCCTCGCCCTCGCTGTGGGCGTCGTACGCGTTCATCAGGCGGTCCATCTCGGCGTGGTCGCGGCGTTGCCGTGCCAGGACGCTGTCCCGGCCGCCCAGCTGCTCGACGGTCTCTCCTGCGATGGTCCGGGGCATGGACCGCTCCCTTCCTGTGGACCGGCGACGAGGTCGCCCCGGGTCCCGGCGCTGCTGGGGACTCCCGGGACGGGAGCGAGTACCCCGACGCGGCCCCGCACACCGCACGGACGGCACGCGCGACGCTTTCCGGCGTCCGCGCAGGGCACCGGCGTGATCGCCGGAGATGACAGCGTGCTGCGGTTCACCCCATGTACGCACCGTGTCCTCGACTGTGCCGGGTTTGTGATGAAGCGGCCGCGGCACTCGGAGAGCCCCACAACGCGTACCTCTGCCGAGGTGATCACCGCCGCGAGGGGTGTCAGCCAGGTGCGTCGCAGCCGGACACGGCAGCGAGCGGAACAGAGGGCGAGCGATGACGACGATCGGCGTCGAAGAGGAATATCTGCTGATTGACCCCGTCACGGGCCTTCCTCTGCCGCTGGCGGAGAAGGTGCGCATGGCGACGGGTGTGGCACAGCTGCTGGACGACCAGAAGGTGCAGTCCGAGCTGTTGCAGGCGCAGGTCGAGGTGGCCACCCCGGTGTGCGGCACCCTGGAGGAGGTCGGCGGGCACCTGCTGCGGTTGCGGCATGCCGTCGTGGCGGCCGCCGAGGCGCACGGCTGCCGGCTCGCGGCCTGCGGCACCCCGCCGGTGCGTGATCAGCGTCCGGTGGCCGTCACCGACGAGGCCCGTTACCGGGCGATGCGCGCGCAGGCCCCGCAGCTGGTGGCGGAGCAGCTGGTCAACGGCATGCACGTGCACGTCGCCGTACCCAGCCGGGAGGCGGGCGTGCAGGTTCTGAACCGGCTCCGGTTGTGGCTTCCGACGCTGACGGCGATGTCGGCGAACTCCCCGCTGTGGGACGGCCACGACACCGGCTTCGGCAGCTGGCGCACCGTGATCTTCAGCCGCTGGCCGGTCAGCGGCATGCCTCCGTCCTTCCACGACGAGGCCGACTACGACCGGCGTGTCCAGCGACTGCTGGAGAGCGGTCTGATCTCGGACACCGGTCAGCTGTACTGGCAGGCCCGCCTCTCGGAGCGGTACCCCACCATCGAGGTGCGGTGCCTGGACGTGCAGCTGCGCGTGGACGACGCCGTCATGTTCGCCGGACTCGTCCGGGCTCTGGTGGAGACCGCCCTGGGCGAGGCGACCGCCGGCGCTCCCACACCCGACTGCGCGCCGGAACTGCTGCAGGCCGGCATGTGGCACGCGGCCCGGCACGGTCTGAGCGACACCCTCATCGACCCGAGCGGCAGCCGACGCCGCGCCGGCGACGTCCTGTGCCAGCTCCTGCGACATGTCGCTCCCGCACTGGAGGCATCCGGTGACGGCCGGGAGGTGACCGGCCTGATCCACCGGCTCCTCCAGGACGGCACCGGGGCGGACCGACAGCGAGCCGCCCTCGCCGAAGGCGGTCTGGGCGCGGCCATCGACCTGATCATCAGCGAGGGCGGCACGCCATGACCTCGTCCCTCCGTTTGCCTGGTGAGCAGGTGGGGACCCGGCTGCGCATGAGCACAACGCCACGTCGCCGCAGACTGCAGCAGAACCGAATGCTGTGGCTTTTGGACCGGCTGGAACGGGAGCCCAGGGCCGACCCGATGATCGAGGCGCTGCGCAGCAAAGTGCGCTCGCTGCCCCTCGGACGCGTGCGGGACGTACTGCACGGCAGGTGGCTGGGGCACCCGGTACACCCCTTGATGGTGCAGGTGCCGATCGGCAGCTGGCTGTCGGCCGCGGTACTGGACCTGCGGCCCGGGCGCTCCCGTGAGGCGGGCGTCCTGGTGGGTGTCGGGCTGGCCGCGGCCGCGCCCGCCGCGTTGACGGGTGCCGTGGACTGGGCGGAACTGCACCGGCAGCAGATGCGCGTCGGACTGGTGCACGCCGTCGCCAACACGACTGCCGTCGGACTGTACGCGGCCTCGCTGGCCTGCCGGGTCACGGGCCGCTCGGCCGCCGGACGGGCGTACGGCTTCCTGGGCCTGACGGCGGTCGGGATCGGCGGCATGCTGGGCGGTCACCTCGCCTACCGTCAGGCATCCGGTGCCAACCACGCCGAAGAGGTGCCGCACGTCGTCTCCGAAGGCTGGCACCGGGTCGGGGCCGTGGACGAGTTCCCGGCCGGTCAGCCCGTACGGCGCAGCGTGGACGACGTACCCGTCCTGGTGGTGCGCGAGTCCGGGGGCACCGTCCACGCGCTGGCGGAGAGGTGCAGCCACCTCGCGGGACCGCTCTCCGAGGGCACCGTCACCGACGGATGTGTCCGGTGCCCGTGGCACGGCAGTGTCTTCCGGCTCTCGGACGGCTGGAACGTACGCGGTCCCGCCACCGCCCCCCAGCCCGCCTTCGACACCCGGATCGTCGACGGCCATGTCGAGGTGCGTCTGCGCGAGGACGACCACAACGACGACGGAGCGGGGAGCGGTGGGGAAGCGGACCTGGAACGGAGCGGGACAGGAGCGGACGGGGCACATGGGTACAGCAACTGACAGCCGGTTCGCACGACGTCTGCACGGCCTGCTGCAACGCACCACACGGGAGTACTCGGCGGAGGAGGAGCGGCCGCTGGGCGGCTATCTCGCCGCCATGGCAACGTTCGGGGCGTACACGGCGGCGTGGGCCACGGTGGTCCGGCTCCGCGGGCGGCCGCTGCCCGACCGGCCCGAGCCGTGGGACGTGGTGCTGACCTCGGTGGCTGCCTTCCGGCTGAGCCGACTGCTGAGCAAGGCATCGGTGACCAGTCCGCTGCGGGCCCCCTTCACGGAGTACGTCGGCCCGCAGGGCCCGGCCGAACTGCACGAGGAGGCGCGGTCCGAGGAGGGCAAGAGCACCGCGGGCGAGTTGATGACCTGCCCGTTCTGCATGAGCGTCTGGGTGGCCTCGACACTCACCGCGGGCCAGCTGCTCTGGCCGCGTGCGACCCGCACCGCCATGGGCGCGCTCGCCGCTCTGGCCGGGTCGGACGCGCTGCAACTGGCGTACACCGCGCTGGTGGAGAAGACCACCGGCGAGTGACCTCATGACCTCGGTGCGGGACACCCCGGGCGGTCCGCCGGGGGCGGGTGAAGGCGCCGGTACCGGGTACTCGCCCGGCATGATCACACGCGCGCTGTGGCAGGGGCTGGCCGCCGGTACCGTCGGCGCAGTCGTGATGACGCTCGGCGAGAAGATCGAGCAGGCCGTCACCGGCCGGCCGGACTCCCATGTGCCCGCGCGGGTCCTTCAGCGGCTGACCGGACTGCCCGAACGTCCCGGCACACAGCCCCTGCCGGTCAACTGGGCCATGCACTACGGTCAGGCCGCGCTTCTCGGGGTGCTGCGCTCGGTGATGGCCCAGGCCGGACTGCGCGGGCCCGTCGCCTCCGCCCAGTTCACCGTCGTCCGTCTCACCAACGACCAGATCCTGGAGAACGCGACCGGCGTCGGTGCCCCGCCCTCCACGTGGCCCCGCAAGGAACTCGTCGTGGACGTCCTGCACAAGGCCGTCTACGCCTTCGTCACCGGCGCCGTGGCCGACGCGCTCGCCGCTCGCGGCGGCCCCGGCCCCGGACAGCGCCACGCCGCCCGTCGCCCCGGCCGCCGCCGCGCCGACGTGGGCCCCCTTCCCCGCAAAGAGGCCTACGGCCGGTGACGATGCCCCGCCGCGCGGGTCGGCCCAGGGAGCCAGGCCGCGGCTCGTGCGGCGCGCGCTCACGGGACGGAGGCAGCGGCGGAATCCAGCGGCGAATCCAGCAGCGGCTCTAGCGGCCGACGAGGTACATCAGCGTGCTCACTCCGGCCGTGCAGGCGAGGACGGCGCAGGCGCAGGCCGCGTGACGCTTGAGCAGCTCGCGGCGGAGGGACGCGTAACGGTCCTCGTACTCTTCCCGCAGCCGGCCGGCCCGTTCGGTGGTGGTCAGCAGCATCTGACGGGTGAGGTCGATGCGCTGGCGGAGGTAGTGGCGCGTGACGTCCTCGGCCTGCGCGCTGGTCAGCCAGGGCATGCGGGCGCAGAGATCTTCGGCTTCGCGCTGTGCCTGGTCGTGATGGGTGCGGGCGAGGAGGTAACCCTCGACCGTGTTCGCCAGTTCGCTGCGCTCGTCCTTGGCCGCCCTGCGCATGCCGTGTCTCACCGTGGTTCGCCCTTGTGTCCTTCGGGCTCCACGGCGTCGCGCCTGCCGACGTTCTCGCGCTCTTCGAGCTTGGTGAGTTCCGGGTGGTGCAGGTCGAAGGCGGGGGATTCGGAGCGGATGCGCGGCAGGGTGACGAAGTTGTGGCGGGGCGGGGGGCAGGAGGTGGCCCATTCCAGGGAGCGGCCGTAGCCCCAGGGGTCGTCGACCTCGACGCGTTCGCCCTTCTTGGCGGTCTTCCAGACGTTGTAGAGGAAGGGGAGGGTGGACAGGCCGAGGAGGAAGGCGCCGAGGGAGGAGAGGGTGTTGAGGGCGGTGAAGCCGTCGGCGGCGAGGTAGTCGGCGTAGCGGCGGGGCATGCCTTCGGCGCCGAGCCAGTGCTGGACGAGGAAGGTGGTGTGGAAGCCGACGAAGAGGGTCCAGAAGTGGACTTTCTCCAGGCGGGTGTCGAGCATGGTGCCGGTCATCTTGGGCCACCAGAAGCTGAATCCGCCGAACATCGCGAAGACGATCGTCCCGAACAGCACGTAGTGGAAGTGGGCGACGACGAAGTAGCTGTCGGTGACGTGGAAGTCCAGTGGCGGTGAGGCGAGCAGGACGCCGGTGAGACCGCCGAAGAGGAAGGTGACGAGGAAGCCGGCCGCCCACAGCATCGGCGGTTCGAAGGAGAGGGAGCCTTTCCACATGGTGCCGATCCAGTTGAAGAATTTCACGCCGGTCGGCACGGCGATCAGGAAGCTCATGAAGGAGAAGAACGGCAGCAGGACGGCCTGAGTGGCGAACATGTGGTGGGCCCACACGGTCACGGACAGACCGGTGATGGCGATGGTGGCGCCGACCAGGCCCATGTAGCCGAAGATCGGCTTGCGGGAGAAGACCGGGAGGATCTCGGTGATCACGCCGAAGAACGGCAGGGCGAGGATGTAGACCTCGGGGTGGCCGAAGAACCAGAACAGGTGCTGCCACAGGAGGGCGCCGCCGTTCTCCGGGTCGAAGATGTGCGCGCCGAACTTGCGGTCCGCCTCCAGTGCGAGGAGCGCGGCGGCCAGGACGGGGAAGGCGAGCAGGACCAGGACCGAGGTCAGGAGCACGTTCCAGGTGAAGATCGGCATGCGGAACATGGTCATGCCGGGGGCGCGCATGCAGATGATGGTGGTGATGAAGTTGACGGCGCCGAGGATGGTGCCGAATCCGGCCAGTGCCAGTCCCATGATCCACAGGTCGCCGCCGATGTAGCCGCTGCGGATGGGGCCGCTGAGGGGGGTGTAGGCGGTCCAGCCGAAGTCGGCGGCGCCCTGGGGGGTGAGGAAGCTGCCCAGGACGATGAGGCCGCCGAAGAGGAACAGCCAGTAGGACAACATGTTCAGGCGGGGGAAGGCGACGTCCGGGGAGCCGATCTGCAGTGGCATGATCGCGTTGGCGAACCCGGCGAAGGTCGGTGTGGCGAACAGCAGCAGCATGATCGTGCCGTGCATGGTGAACGCCTGGTTGTACTGCTCGTTGGACAGCAACTGCAGGCCCGGCCGGGCCAGTTCCGCCCTGATCGCCATCGCCAGCGCCCCGCCGACGAGGAAGAAGCCGAACGAGGTGATCAGGTAGAGGTGACCGATCTTCTTGTGGTCGGTCGTGGTCAGCCAGGTAACGATGACCTGGCCTCTGCTCCGGCGTTCCACGGCGGGGACCGGAGCAACGGGTTCGGTATGGATCGCCATCAGTTCCTCAATCAGCAGCAGTGCACGGACGGGTGGGGGAAGCGGAACAAGGACCCGCCCTGCTGGTCTTCGTGTCGGGCTGTGCGTAACCAGCCCAGCGGAAAGTAGTCCTGCCGATTCGGCACCGCGCCCGACAACGGCGGTTTCTGAGCTGAATGGCCGAATGATCCATGCGTCCGGGGGAATCCCACGGAGCGTCAGTCCACCGGCACCCCGCAATGGATGACGATCCGTTGCGCGTGACAGCGCGGGGTCAGGGGCTGCGCCACTCGCACAGCAGGACGGTGGCGTCGTCGTTGAGTCTGCCGTCGTGGTGGTCGAGCACCGCTCGTACGAGCCGGCGCAGTGTTTCCGGCACGGGCAGCCCGTCGGCTTGGTGGCGGATGACGAAGTCGACGAAGCGGTCGCGGCCGAACTCCTGGCCGTCGGCGTCGCGGGCTTCGGTGATGCCGTCGGTGTGCAGCAGGATCCGGTCGCCGGGTTCGAGCTGTTCGCGGCAGAGAACGGCGGGGAGACGCAGGTCCGTGCCGAGGGGGTGCGTGGGCGTGCAGGCCAGGGTGGTGGCCCAGCGACCGCCGCGGATCAGGACGGGCGGGTGGTGGCCGCAGTTGAGCCAGGTCAGCACTCCGGTGCCCATGTCGAGGTCGGCGAGGATGCCCGTGGCGTACCGCGCGCGGGTGAACTGTTCGATCAGCATGTGTTCGATGGCCCGCGCCGCTTCGACGGGGTCCGCGCCCTGGCGTCGCTGATTGCGGCAGGTGGCCACGGCGAGGTTGGCGGTCAGGCCGGCGGCGGTGTCGTGGCCCATGGCGTCGAAGATCGCGAAGTGGGCGGTGTCGCCGGCCACGGCGTAGTCGAAGGCGTCGCCCGCGGTGGCGTACGCCGGTTCCATGGCGGCGGCGATGGTCACCCGGTGGTTGGCGAAGGTCCGCGGCGGCATCAGAGTCCACTGCATCTCCGCGGACACCGACATGGGACTCAGACGGGTGAGGCGTGCGTAGGAGTCGCTGTGGGCGCGCTTGGACACCAGCATCATGCCCAGCAGTGACGACAGGTCCCGCATGGCTTCGTGGCCGGCGTCGTCCGGATCGGCATCGGTGTCGACACGGAGGACGCCGAGACGCTCGGTGCCGTCCAGGAGGGGCAGCCAGTGCTGCCGGTGGCCGCCGACGGTGGCCGACAACGCCTGCATGCTCCGGAAGGCCCGGCCGGGCAGGGTGGTGTCGATGCGCAGTTCCTGCCCGTCGGCGCCCGCGTCGATGCCGGCGCCGGTGGCTTCCCGCAGTACCTCTTCCCTCAGGTCGGCCACGTAGAAGCGCGCATGGCGCAGGCCCGCCGCGTCGGCATGCTCTGCCACGAGGGCCGGCAACTGTTCGAAGCTGGCCAGATGACTGGCCCGCAGCAGCCCGCGGAGCATGAGGGCCGAGTCACGAAGCGTGGTCATGGAAAGACCCATCAGACGGGGACGGCCCGCGTCCGTCCGCCGGCCCCGGCGACGGAGGGAAACGGTCTTGCTGCGCGGCGGACGAGAACAAGAAGCGGAACGGCCTTGTCTGCTCAGCGTACGGCTCGCCGCTCCCTTTGTGCGGGGTTCCGCCGCAGGGCGGCTCGTTGGGCGACGGCGGGGTGGTCAGGGTCGAGCTCCCGGAGCCGCGTGGGCACGGTTACGTCAATGATCCTCGGCATCAGCTCCGGAGGCAGGGGTACGAGAGGACGGTGGTCAGGAAGTGGCTCTCCTGCCGGCATGCCTCAAGGAGCCCGACTTGCTGTTTCCGTGCCACCGCCTCAGCGAGGGCCATCTCGTGATCCAGATCGACGACGTCATCGACTTCGATGCGGAGGGCGCCGCTCAGAGACGTCTCCAACGGGAGATCTCACGGTCGGCCACGCGCACGGTGATCATCGATGTGCGCACGCCGCTGGTCACCGCCGCGGCTGTCGGTGTGTTGCTGCGTACCCGGCGCTTCGCCCACAGCCGGGGTGCCGTGCTGTGTGTGGTGGCGCGTCAGCCGCTGGCCCGCAGAGTCTTCCGGGTGACCGGTGTCTACCGGTACCTGCTGGTGACGGCCACGCTGTCCGGTGCCCTGGCCCTCGCCCGCGGCTGCCGTCCCCTCGCCGGACCGTCGGCGTCGCCGTGTCACGAGGTGCTCGAACGGGACGGCCTGTCATAGCCGGCCCGTGGTCGCCCGGCCCGAGCGGCCGGGCGCAGGGCGGAGCGGACACCCGCCTCGGGCATCACGTCTCCCACTCGGCATCACGTCTCCCGCGCCTCGGCCAGCAGTTCGGCGGTCAGACCGGGGTACCGGTGGGGGAACGCGTGCGCCCCGGGCACCACCACGGCCCGGCCCCGCCTGGTCCGGCGCGCCAGACGGTGGATCCACTCCGGCGGACAGAGCGCGTCGTCCGCTCCCGTGACGACCGTGACCGGGCAGGTGACCGCGGGCATCAGGTCCTCCGGTGCGTCCGCCTGGGCCGAGCGAATGCACCGCACGAGTCGTCGCGGCCCCGCCTTCAGATAGGAGGGCAGCACGGCCGGCACCACGGAGGGGGACTCCCGGACGGCGGTACGGACGAACGCCGTCACGAGCGGACGCATCCGCCGCAGGCGAGGCGGAAAGGTCGGAGCCATCAGGACGAGGGCCCGGACCCGCTCCGGCACGCGCTGAGCGGCGTGCAGTGCCACCTGGGCGCCGGTCGAGTGGCCGGCGAGCACCACGGGTTCGCGCGGAACGACGGCCAGCCACCGCGCCACCGTGTCGGCGAGCGCCCCGAGGGTCTCAGGGCACGCCGGGCCGGACGGGCCGCCGAAACCGGGAACGTCCAGCAGCCGGACCGGTCCGCGTCGCGCGCAGCGATCCACTGATCGCAACAGGTACCCGGGCGCGCCCAGGCCCGGCACCAGTACCAGGAGCCGGCCCCGCTCGTCGGCCTGCTCCGTTCCCAGACTGCGGATCACCGTCGTCCCGGCGTGGTCATGCCTGACGCCGACGGACAGGCTCTTGAGGTGCGCCATGATCAGGCGGGTACCCGCTCGCCCCGGGTCCACGGATGCCGCGGTGACCGCGTTCCCCGGCATCTTCCGGTTCTCCGTCGCGTACCACCTCGCCCGTGGTCAGAGGACCGTCGGCGCTGCCCCGGGAGCGGGGGATATCCGCGCACGCTGCCCGTGACGGCAGTGGACGAGCCGTTCACCGAGCCCGACGGCGTCGATCTCGGTGAGGAACGAGGTGAGCGGCGAACGCATCACCGTGTAGTCGTCGTAGTGGACGGGCAGGACCAGGCGGGGGTCGAGACGCCGTGCCAGCTCCGCTCCCTGCGCACCGTCCATGGTCACCACGAAGCCACCGGGCAGGCGTGTGCCGCCCAGGTGGAGAACAGCCAGATCGGCGGCCGGAAAACGCCGGGCGATCTCGTCCAGGCCGTCGTGGAGCATGGTGTCGCCCGAGACGTACAGCCTCAGGCCGACCGGTCCTCGCACGGGACCGAACTCCAGCATGCTGCCCATCACCGGCGGGAGAAGACCCCGGAGCAGACGGTGGCCGGCGTGCCGCCCCGGCAACGCGGTCACCCGGACCCGTACGCCGCCCCGCTGGACGGTGTGCCCCTGCCAGGTACGCAGCCCCGCCGTGCGGGGAAAACCGTGCACCACCCTGAGACGGCGGGCGGCATGCGGCGTGGTCAGCACCGGCACCGTGCGGTCCAGATGCCTGCGCGCCCGACGGTCCCAGTGATCCCCGTGCAGGTGCGACAGGACGATCGCGTCGAGGCGGGGAAGGTCGCGGACGTCGACGGCCGGTTCGGTCAGGCGGCGGCTCAGCAGCCCGTACCCGAGGTAGGCGTACTCCCCGCGGTGCAGGAAGTTGGGATCGGTGAGCAGGGTCAGCCCGCCGTAACGCACCAGGACGGTCGCGTTGCCGATGAAGTGGAGGTCGAGCGAGCCGTCAGGGGTGTCGTCGGTGATCCGCGGCATGACCGTCCCGTCCGGCGAGGCCGGAGGCCACCTCGTCCTGCCACTGGCGTGTCCCGATTCCCTCCGGACGCCCGGAGTACCCCTGACGGACGTGATCACGCGCCTCTCACCCGCCCGCCGCCGCAGCCCCAGCAGCGCCTCTGCCCCCTTCCTCACAGTCTCCGGGCCGCGCACGGCGGGACGCAGGCGGGTGGCGTCCTGGCTGGGGGCGCGCCGAACTGGCGGCGGTATGCGCGGCTGAACTGTGCCGGGTTGTCACAGCCGACACGGTGGCCGGCTCCGGTGACGTGACCGGGACGGGTGGCGAGCAGCAGCCGGACCCCCGCAGCCGGCTCTCCTTCCGGAACTGGAGCGGACTCATCGCGGTCACCGCCTGGACGCCGCGGGAGAAGGCGGAGACGCTCATCCCGGACAGCCGCGCCACGTTCTGGGAGTTCTCGGCTCAGCGCGTCCTCCTCCCGGGGACTGGGGGCGAAGGAGCGCCGGAGACTCACTGCCGAATCCCTTGAGCCACCGTACGCCCTCCGCACGGGGCGGGAGGTGCCGGTGGGTACGCGGACGAGCGGCCACCGGCTCCGGCGACAGTGCTCACCTCGCGGAGGCACAAGGCCCGATCACGGCCTGCCGTCACCGACGTCTGTCAGGGGCGGGGGCGCAGCGCCGGAGCGGTCGGAGGCCGGCCGGTGAGGTTGGTGATCAGTTCGACGCAGAGCTCGCGGAGTTTGATGTTGCGGTGCTGGGAGGCGGACCGCAGGATGCCGAAGGCTTCGTCGGCGGTGCACCGGTTCTGTCCCATGACCACGCCGAGAGCCTGGTCTATGACGCTGCGGGACTGCATCGCGGCCTGCATCTGCTCGGCGAACGTCTGCGTGTCGGCGATGCGTTGGGCCAGCGCGATGGCGCCGGTGGCTTGCGAGGCGAGGGACCGCAAGGCAGGGAGATCGACTTGCTCGAACGCGTTCGGCGGACCGGCGTACAGGTTGAGAGCGCATGCCGTGTGGGTGTGGGCGGCGATCGGCAGGGAGAGGGAGGAGCGGATCCCGCAGGCCGCGGCGTAGGCCGGATAGTCGTCCCACCGGGTCTCCCGCAGCATGTCCCTGACGGACAGCTCCTCGCCGGTGCGCAGGGACTGCAGGCAGGGGCCGTCGTCCTGGCCGTACTGCTTCTCGTCCAGCTTCGTCGCCGCCGTTCCGGCGCTGACCACGGTCAGCGGCCGGCCGTCGCGTTCCAGCGTGAGGCCGGCGCCTTCGGCTCTGGACAGCTCCAGGGCGGCGTCCGCCAGTGTCTGCAGGAAGTCTTCGAGTGAGTTGGTCTCCAGCAGCCACTGGGTCAGCTGGCTGCTGCCGTATGTGTTGTCGGTACTCATCACGTGTTCCTTCACGGGGCCGCGGCCCTCTTGTCGCCGTCTCGTCGGGCCACCGGGGCGACGGAGTCCCAGGTCCGAAGGAACGCCTCCAGTGCGACCGTCACCTGACACCAGCGCGGTCACCGGCGCAGCCAGCGTGCGCCTCTCCTCTGAACGCTACGCCACCTGGCCTCAGGCAGGCGATCGGTCGTCTCCGCCGTCTCCGCCGCCTCCGGGTTCCGGACGAAGATCCGCTATAGTCGACCTTGAGCCGCACGCCGGAAATCCAGGCACGGCCATGCGTTGGTGGTCCAAGGAAAGACGTCCCGCTTCCTGCGGGAAGATGCAGGTGCAAGGCCTGCCCAGCGCTCGGAACAAGCCCCGCTCCGCCAGCCGCGGAGCGGGGCTCGTGCGTTGTGCGGGCGTGGTCGCTGAGCCACGGTGGGAGGTTCCGAGGGCGGGGGCGAAGCCGATCCGGTGCTTCCGGTGGTGTCGGAGCTGTCGGCGCTGCGGAACGGCACGCCGGGGGAGCGAAGGGGCCCCTAGCGGCTGGCCCGGGGTCGGCAGGACCGTGTCGCTTGTCCTGCCCCTGGCTCACCGACGCGCGCACGGACCGGATCGACCGTCCGGTCCGTGCGCCCCGGTCAGTGAGACGACCCCCATCGGATCGCCGGATCGCCTGATCACCAGATCGCCTGGGAGTCGAGCGGGTTGTCAGCCGGCCGTTCAGGTGAAAACGATCCGGCTGGGGCCAGGGGTGGCAGACTGTGCCGAGACGGGACCGGTCCGCGCCTGGCCGCGGTATCGCGACCCGACCCGTCGGCGGCTCGTCGTCTCCGGCGAGGTGGCTCCGGGGTGGTCAGACGGGGGAGACTCATCAGGTGAGCGCACATCCGCCGGACGCTGACGGTGTGGCCGGCTCCCGGCTTTTCCCGCACAGCGACGGCCACGACGTCCCGATCGCGGGCCTTGCCGGCGCGCTGGCCGCGGCGGAAGCCGCGGCACCGGTGGAGTCGCTCGATGTCGTCGCCCGCATGCTCAGGCAGCGCCTCGACGCCACCATGGTCTCCTTTCTCCTCACGGACTTCACCGGTGCGTCGGTGGTGCGCCTGGGCGTCGCCGGAAGCGTCGAGACCGACGAACCCGCCCAGCGCATAGCCCTGCCCGGCACCCTGTACGACGAAGTGATCCGGACCCAGCAACTGGCCACCGAGACCAAGCCCGACGGGTACGCGGTGCGGGTCGTCGCCCCGGTCACCAACCGGGGAGACGCCATAGGCCTGCTGGAACTGTTCCTGCCTGTGGCGCCCGATGCGGCCGCGATGAGGGAGATCGGTGAGACCGCGCACGCCCTGGCCTACATCGTCAGCGCGAACCGGTCGTTCACCGACGTGTACCAGTGGGGACGCCGGACCAGCCCGCTGAGCCTGGCGGCGGAGATCCAGCACGGGCTGCTTCCCTCGTCCCTCGCCTGCGAGGCCGCGCAGTTCTCGGTCGCCGGGGCACTGGAGCCGGCCGATCATGTCGGAGGGGACACCTTCGACTACACGATCGACCGCGACACCGTACAGCTGTCCGTCACCGATGCCATGGGCCACGACGTCGACGCCGCGCTGCTGGCCACTCTCGCCGTGGGCGCGCTGCGGCGGGCCAGGCGGGCGGGCGCCGATCTGGTCGAGCAAGCCCGGCAGGCCCATCAGGCGATGCTCGACCACGGCCGGCAGAGTTACGTCACCGGTCAGCTCCTGCGCATCAGCCTGCTCGACGGCAGCAGCGAGTTCATCAACGCGGGTCATCCCTGGCCACTGCGGTTGCGGGAGGGAAAGGTGGAACAGCTCACGGTCGAGATCGACATGCCGTTCGGTTTCCAGTTCCCGCACGAATACCGGGTGCAGCGGCTGGATCTGCGGCCCGGCGACCGGCTGGTGATGCTCACCGACGGCATGCTGGAGCGCAGCGCGAGCGGCGTGGACCTGCGCGGCCTGATCGAGGGCACCAGCGACCTGCATCCGCGGGAGGCCGCCCGCACGATGATCGCGCAGGTCGTCGCCTCGAACGAGGGTCACCTCCAGGACGATGCCACCATCATGTGCCTGGACTGGCACGGCGTCGGCAATTCACAGCGGTGTGCCGACACCGGGGCGGACCTCGCCGACGCGTCTCCCTCGCCGACGTCACCGTAGTGCAGAGGGCTTGGGCTTGGGCTTCGCCGACGGCCCTGTGCCAGGAGCTGCGGGCGCTTCGGTCGGCCTGCGGAGGGAAGGGAGCACCTGTGCCGGCGGAACGGCAGACGATGGACCTGGAAGCGTACGCGGCGAGAGCGCGGACCGGCCCGTGCTTCGTGTGCGCTTTCCTCTCAGGGCATCCTGAGTACGCGCATCACACGGTGTTCGAGGACGAGGACCACGTCGCGTTCCTCGATCGGTGGCCCACGGTGGCGGGGAAGGTTCTCGTCGCGCCGAAACGCCATGTCGAGCACGCCGTTCGCGACCTCGACGAGGAGGACTACGGCCGGTTGATGCTGGTCGTCCGTGAGGTCGCCCTGTCCGTGGAGGACGTTGTCGCAGCGGAGCGGACCTATCTGTATTCCTTGGGAAGTCAGCAGGGAAACGCGCACCTGCACTGGCACATTGCCGCACTCCCATCGGGTGTCCCCTACGAGCGGCAGCAGTTCCACGCGCTGATGACCGAGAACGGCGTGCTGGCCGTCGAGCAGCAGGACGCCGCGCGTACCGCCGCCCGCATCCGCGAGCGGATCGCGGCCCGGGGACGCCTCGAGGCACCCTGATACCGGCCTCGTGCAAGCGCCTCAAGCCCGGCTGTCCAACTGGCCGTTGACCGCTGGCCGTTAGTCGTCAGGCGACTGTGCCCCGGGGCGTGCCGTCCCAGCGCCAGGTGGTGGGACGAGGATGCCCGGGCAGTTCGGCGCGTCCTGTGGCCCACAGCAATGTGGTCCACGGATCCGTGGACCACGGCGCGTGCGGAAACAGCCGGACGAGCACCCGCGCGCACAGATCGGCCGGTGGGCTCCAGGCGAGCCCGAGTCCTTGCGCCAGGTCGTGCGTGTGCACCAGGGTCTCCACGATCCCCATCGCGGCGAAGCCCTCGGGGTCCGAGACACCGAAGACGTGGTAAGCGCGGGTCTGCGGAGGCTTCGTGCGCACCATGGCGACCAACAGGGCGCCACTGGCCTCCAGTACCTGCAAGAGGCCCTCCGGTCCTGCCGCACGGTCCGCGTGAACGGCGTTGGCCGGGCCGCCGGGTCGGCGACTCTCCCACACGAAGGGCACCTCGCCGTCCAAGGGCGGTGTTTCCGGGCCCAGTTGGACGGCGTACGCGAACAGGTCGTCGCTGAGGTGCTCGACGGTCTCCCAGCAGTCCCACTCCAGCGAACCGGCCTTGGCGTCCCAAGCGGCCGAGGGCGCCCTGCGGAGGACTGCCACAGCGAGTCGTACGGCGAGGCCGAGGTCGTCCGCGGTGACGGGAGACGAAGGGGAGCCGCTACCTGATGATCGGGACATGGCAGAACCATAGCGGCAGGGGGACAGGGCACACCGTGCCGTGATGGTGGGCGCGGAACGCGGCGAAACCCGACGGACCCGGCACCTCGCTCGCAACTTGGGCGCCCAGGCCGCTCGTTGCTCAGCGTCGACCAGTTCGGTGTGTCACCGTGCGACCTGTGCCGAGACTCATGAGTGCAGATACTCATGTGGCACGTCATGCGCCTCGGAAGACTGTGGAGTCCTTGCCGGACCCGGATTCCGGATCTCGCATCAAGAAGGAGCGAACATGAGACGGACTAGTAAGAGCCTGATCGCGGCGGCGTTGACGACGCTGACGACGTTAGGGCTGACGGGTGCGGGGGCGGGGCCCGCCGTGGCATCCACCGATGTCCTGTTGCCCCACCCCGGACCGGAGGGCTTGGTGTGGGTCGAGGAACGCACGGGGGATGGCGGTCTCGTGTCGGGGGGAGCGTGGGACGCGCTGCCGACCGTGCTCACGGTGGCGTGCGAGGGGGGCGGCACCGTGCGGGTGACGATGGAGTCGCAGCAGGAGGAGGTCGCTGCGTTCTCGGTGGACTGTCCGGCCGGGGCTGCCGGGCTGGGGTCGGTGACCATGGACGCCGGCGTGGTCCCTCCCGGGTCCTTCTCGGTGGCTGTGGACGCTTCGGCGGAGTCGATTCGGTGGGCGCTGACCGTGACGCAACCGGAGTAGCCGTTCCCTGATTTGTGGTGACCCTCGTGTCGGCGCTGGTCTGCTGCTTCGTGCGGGCCGTGCGGGCCGTGCGGGCCGTGTGGGCCGTGCGGGCCGTGCGGGCCGTTTGGCTGCCCTCGGACACCGAGCGGCCAGGACTGCGTGGGACAGGACTGTCTGTGTACGTCTCTCCACGTTGAGAGCAGGGGGGTCGAGCCGTGCCGGTGGTGGTGGGCGCGGCCCGGCTGCTGCATCGGCATCGGTCGGCATCGGCATCGGCACCGGCGGCTGGGCTGAGCGCCGGCTTCGTTCGTACACGCGTTTGTTCTCGGGTGGTGGGGGCTACTCGTGTCCCAAGCCTGAGTCGCAGCCGGGGGCAGCGCTGATGGGGTCGCGCAGAGACAAGGACAGGGGTTGGTCGTGGTGACCGTGGCGACACAGCAGGGTGGTGGGGGAGGGTCCAGTGGCCTCTATGACGTCCTGGAACTCATTCTGGACCGCGGGCTGGTGATCGACGCGTTCGTTCGGGTCTCCCTTGTCGGCATCGAGATACTCAAGATCGACATACGGGTCGTGGTCGCCAGCGTCGACACGTACCTGCGGTTCGCCGAGGCGTGCAACCGCCTCGATCTGGAAGCGGGGCCGCGCAAGCCGGCCGGACTCACCGAACTCAAGGGGAAGGCCACGGAGTCCGGCGCCCACGGCAAGACCAAGGGAGTTCTGTCCGGTGCCGCGGAGGCGATCTCCGAGGCCTTCCAGCAGGCCCGTGACGAGGGCCAGGAACGTCAGGGCGTCCGGCGTGGGGCGCGCGGGAGAGGGGAATGAGAGATGGGCACCTACGTCTACGGGATCGTACGTTCGGCGCACTCCTCACTGCCCCAGGACCTGGACGGGGTCGGAGATCCTCCGCGACCGGTGCGTGTTCTGTCCCGGGGCGAGCTGGCCGCGATCGTCAGTGACGCTCCCGGGGAACTGCGGCCCAAGCGGCGTGATCTGCTCGCGCACCAGCGGGTGCTGGACGCGGCCGGAACGGACGGCGTGGTACTGCCGATGCGGTTCGGCGGCGTCTCGCCGGACGACGTCACGGTGACGACCGTGCTCGCCGAGCGCGCGGAGCACTTCCTGGAACGGCTGAGCGCGCTGGACGGCAAGGTGGAGTACAACGTCAAGGCCAACCACGACGAAGAGGCCGTGCTGCGCCTGGTGATGGCGGACAACGACGAGATCCGGGCCCTGGCGGAGGCGAACCAGGAGGCCGGCGGCGGCTCGCAGGAGCAGAAGGTCCGGCTGGGGGAGATGGTCGCCGCCGCCGTCCAGGCGCGTGAGGCGACGGACGCCGAACTGCTCCGACAGGCGCTGGAGCCGATGGCCGAGGCGGTGAGCGCCGGACCGCAGAGCACGGGCTGGCTGGCCAACGTCTCCTTCCTGGTGGAACGTGACTCCGCCGAGCGATTCCTGACCACGGTCGACGAACTCGGCCACGAACACGAGCAGTTGGCCCTGCGGGTCAACGGTCCGCTGCCGCCCTACAGTTTCGTCGACACTCCCTCGACGGACGGCGAAGGCGGCACGGCGGAAGCGTTCGGAGGCGCGACGGCCCAGCCGACGAACACGTGAGAGGCGGCGACGACTTTCCCGCTGTGGCTGCCGTGCGGGGGCGGCCCGGATCACACCGCAAGACCTGATCATGCCGTGGACTGTTCGGTACTGTGTTCGTCCGGGAAGGGCCGGGAAGGGCCGGGAAGGGCCGGGAAGGGCAGGGAAAGGCCGCTGCCGGACGGCGACGGCCGACCGCAGCCGAAGACGCGTCCCATGACTACGGACGTCGGCGGGCGGCCTCCGGTGCCTCATCCCGGAGCACGGCCACGAGAGGGACGGGGGAACGCGGATGACGACCTCGCACGCCTTGTCCGGCGTCGGGAGCAGCCCGCCGCCGGGGAGCGACACGGTCATCGACGTACGCGATCTGCGCATGCGCTACCGCAGCCAGGACGTGCTGAAGGGAGTGGGCTTCGGTGCCCGGCGCGGTGAAGTGGTCGTGCTGCTCGGCCCGAACGGCGCGGGCAAGACGACCACGATCGAGGTCCTGGAAGGCTTCCGGATGCGTTCGGCCGGGGACGTGACCGTCCTCGGCATCGATCCGGCCCGCGGGGACGAGCGGTGGCGGGCGCGCCTGGGCATCGTGCTGCAGTCCTGGCGCGACCACGGCAAGTGGCGGGTGCGGGAGCTGCTGGCCCATCTCGGTTGCTACTACGCGCCGTACTCCACCGCCCTCGTACGGCGGCCCTGGGGGGTCGACGAGCTCCTCGCCGCCGTGGGGTTGACCGAGCAGGCGGACAAGCGGGTCGGAACCCTGTCCGGCGGGCAGCGCAGGCGTTTCGACGTGGCGGTCGGCATCGTGGGCAGACCCGAGCTGTTGTTCCTGGACGAGCCGACGGCCGGTCTCGACCCGGAGGCCAGGAGTGAGTTCCACGGGCTGGTGCGCGGACTCGCCGACGAGAACAACACCGTTCTGATGACCACGCACGACCTCGCCGAGGCGGAGAGGCTCGCCGACCGGATCCTCATCCTCGTCGGCGGCCGGATCGTGGCCGACGGTACGGCCGCGGAGCTGTCCCGGCAGGCGTCGGCCGAGGCCACCGTGCGATGGACGCGGGACGGGCGGCCCTTCGAGAAGGCGACGGCCGAGCCCACCGGATTCGTCCGCCGGCTGTTCGAGGAGCACGGCGAGGCGATCGGCGGGCTCGAGGTACGCCGGGCGAGCCTGGAAGACACGTACCTGACGATGGTGCGGGAGCTGGAGGCGGGGAGCGTTCCCGGCGAGCGCGCGGCACACGGTTTCGGAAAGAGGACGCGATGAGTCCGGTGTGGTACGCGGCGAGGATGGGGACACGGCGCGGCTGGACGGAACTCCGGCAGACCTTCACCACCGGCCAGGACGTGTTCGGTTACGTGCTCTGGACGATCCTGCTCATCGTGCCGCTGTACCTGGTCAAGGACGATCCGCTGAAGGGTGCGGGCATCTCCGAGGGCGCGTTCCTGCTGCCGAGCATGCTGGGGATGACGCTCGCGTTCACCGGGATGATGACCACGGCTCAGCTGCTCGCCACCGAGCGCGAGGACGGCACGCTGCTGCGGGCCAAGGCCGTGCCCCACGGCATGGTCGGCTACCTGATCGGAAAGATCATCATGGTGTCGGGCACGGCTCTCGTCTCCATGGCGCTCCCCTTCGCCGTGGGTGTGTTCCTGGTCGACGGGGTCGCCCGGCAGGGCGGCGGAGCGCTGCTGACGCTCGTGTGGGTGGTACCGCTCGGGCTCCTGGCGACCCTGCCGATGGGCGCCGTCATCGGTTCGCTCGTCGACAGCCCGCGCACCATCGGGTTGCTGATGCTTCCGGTGATGGGGCTCGTCGTGATCTCGGGCATCTACTTCCCGCTGTCCAAGCTTCCCGAGTGGTTGCAGACCGTGGCGCAGGTCTTTCCCGTGTACTGGCTCGGTCTCGGTCTCCGGGCCGCGTTGCTGCCGGCCGGCGCGGTCGCCGCCGAACTCGGTGCGTCCTGGCGGCACCTGGAGACGGCGGGCGTGCTCGGCGCCTGGACGGTCGCCGGGTTGCTCCTCGCCCCGTCCGTCCTGCGCAGGATGGCCCGCCGCGAGTCCGGCGCCGCGATGGCGGAACGGCACCACAAGGCCATGCAGCGCGTCGGTTAGCGATGCGTCAGGGATGCCGGCCGGGTTCCTGATCCGACCGTGACCGTGGCTCTCGTCGTGGTCGTCTGCTTCTGGTTCCTGGCCGCCGTGGCCGCCGTGGGGGTCGTCGCCGTCGACAGTTTCGACGCGGACGTGGACCTGCGGGGGTGGCGTTCGGACGGGGTGCCCGTGGCGGTCGCGCCCTCCGGGTTGACGATGCTGCTCGCCTGGTGCCTGCGCGTCCGCGGTGGTGGTCGTGGTCGACGAATTCGCGCCACCGGAGCCTGTCACCGGGCGCCGAGCAGAACGCCGTACACGATGCCGCCGAGGAACTCGCCCTGGGGGAGGACCGGTTGAAGAGCGCCGACCTCGATGCGCGGGCCAGGCTGCGGCGGTCGGCCGAGGCCTCGGCCCCGAAGGCAGGCCCTTCATCAAGAGCCGTATCTCCGGCACGCTGTCCGAAGTCGTCGACAGCGTCAGCAGATTCGCCGAGGCAGGCGCCACCCGTCTCCACCTCCAACTGTTCGAGCCGGCGGACTCGGACCATCTGGAGCTGATCGCCACGGAGTGCCACAGCGTGAGTGACAGGCCGTACGCGAGCACGCGCGACGATCAGGTGGCTTCAACACGGTGGCGGGGAGACATACTTGCCAGAGCGGGGAATCATCCCGTGGTGGCAGGGTGCGGGAGAGGAAACGGCCAGTGGGCAGCGTCAGCAGAGGACTCGGCAAGGTCGAGGTCAAGCTCAAGTGGGACCCGAGCGACTGGAACGAGCCGCCTCATCACCTCGACATCATCGCTACGGCGTATTCATCGGACGACCCCTACGGACAGCCGGTGTACGTCGTCCACTTCGACAGCCGCTCGCCGGACGGCACCATCAACATGAGCCGGCACAGCCAGACCGGTCAGGGCTTCGGCTTCGTCGAGGCGATGATGCTGGAACTCGATCGCCTGGCGCCCTCCTTCGCTCGGGTGGTCGTAGGGGTGGCGATCCATCAGAGCGACGACGGCCCCAAGACGTTCGGCGACCTGTCCAACGCGGGCGTAGTGGTCCTCGAGGGCTACAAGGAACTCCTGAAGGACGACTTCGCGCAAGTCGCCGGGTCCACTGCCACGACGGTCGCGGAGTTCGCCAAGGACGCCTCCGGCAGGTGGGAGTTCCACGAGATGATCCGCGGGTTCGACAGCGACCCGGTGGTGTTCACCGCGGAGATGGGCAACCCCCCGCGGTCATGAACCGGCGACGCCACCCGAAGACGCGGCCGATCACGGACCGTCGGGGCCCGTCTTCAGGGGGAGAGGCCCGAGATCGCCCTGGCGGACGCAGACGCCGGCCCCCGGTTCCCGACCCCCGGCTCCCGGCCCTGGTAGGCGGTAGCCGGTAGCAGGCGGAGCGGGCCAAGGCAGCGCACCGCGCGGGGGCCTGGCCTGGCCTGGCCTGTCCTCGCCCTCGACACCGCCCCATCGGGCGACCGTCTCCCCGGCCGCGTTCCTCGGCCGCGGGCCGCCGGGGCCGACCGCGCTTCCCGGCCGCGTTCCTCGGCCGCGGGCCGCGGGTTGCGGTACGGGACGCGGTCCGCGGCTCGGGACGGGTCCGCAGACGCGTGGGCCGCGCAGCAAAAGGGCGTAAAGGCTGCTGTCCGGCGCGCTCAGGGCCGTCGTCGGCCGCATGTCGGTGGAGGACATCATCTCCGACCGGGCGGCGTACGCCGGGCAGGTCGCCGAGGAGCGTCGTCGCCAAGGCGTCCGAGCCGCTCAGCGCCTTCGGCAGGATGACGGTGATCTCGACGGACGGCGCGGGCCAGTGGTCGAGGACCGTCGCCGACCACGTCGTCCAGGGTGTCGAACTCCTCACCTCCACCACCGGAGTCGACCTCGCCGAGCTGCGGACGACCGTGGCGCGCGGATCAGCACGCCGCGGCGGGCCACTACCTGGGCTGCCCGGAACCAGCCGCACCACGGCGCGGGTGACCGCAGGGGGCCGCCTGCGGCGCGGTCCAGCGGGGTCTCAGCTTGTTCCTTGACCCGGGCTTGTTCCTTACCCCCGGGCGCCGTCCTCTATCCGAGCATGAGCATCGCCTCGGTGACCTTGCCGACCGCCGCCTCGGGGATCGCGGTGGCGGCCTCCTTGAGGACGAGCAGCCGTGCCCCGGGGATCTCGCGCGCGATCGCTTCGCCGTTGCCGACGGGGAAGAACCGGTTGCGGCGGCCGTGGACAACGAGCGTGGGGACCTTGATCTCGGGCAGGCGCTCGCGCCAGCGGGGTTTGCAGTCGAGCTTGGAGAACACCATGCCCATCTGGTTGGCCATCTGGACCGGGGGTGCGGTGCCGGGCGTGCGGTCCCAGATGCGCGCGGCGATCGCGCGCGCGGCGACGGGGTCGTCGCCGTGGATCTCCGCGCCGGCGGCGGCGAACTCCGCAACCGCCTCGCGGTCGGTCCACTTGGGCATCGGGCGCGTGAACAGCCGGCTCATCGTCGCTTGGTCATGGTCGGGGAGGTCGTCGTCGGGCGGGCCGGGCGCCACCGCGCGGGTGCCGACCAGGGTGAGCGCCGAGAACGCCCCTGGATGGTCGAGCACGGCCACCTGGGCGACCATCCCGCCGACGCCGATCCCCGCGAGGTGCGCGGGCCCGCCGCCGAGCGCGTCGGCAAGGGCCGCCGCATCGGCGGCGAGGTCGCGCAGGGTGTAGGCGGGCGCCTGCGGGTTCGCCGTCGTCGACTCCCCGCTGTCGCGCAGGTCGTAGCGCACCACGCGGCGCCCGCCGGTGGCGAGGCGCTCGCACAGCGCGTCGGGCCAGGAGAGCATCGTCGTCCCGCCCGCGAGCAGGACGAGTGGCGCGTCGTCGTCGCCGAACGACTCGATGCCCAAGGCGATCTCATTGGCGTTGACAGTGGTCATCGGATCACCCCAGGAACGTCGTAGGTCAGGTGTGTCGCGGTCGATGCCGAGATCACGTTCCGCTGCACCAGCGTGCGCGGCGCTCCGCCGGTGAACTGTGGCGTCCCGGCACCCGGCACGACGGGCGCGGGGCACAGCGTCAGCGCGTCGACCAGGTCGGCGTCGAGCGCCGAGCCGATCGTGGCGTCGCCGCCCGTGAGGACGACGGCGCCCGAGCGGGCGGTCGCGTCGCGTGGGACAAGGGGGTCGTCGGGGTCGTCGGACAACGCGCGGGTGTGCCGGGTCTCGCCGCCGGTGCCCAGGCCGGTGTCCGGGCTGGACTCGGGCCCGGTGACGAAGCCGTCGAGGCAGAACGAGATGTCAGCGATGATGCGAGTCATGGCAGGGCAGACCCGATCCGCCGCCCGAACTCATCGCTTCATGCCAGGGCAGACGCGATCCGCCGCCCGAGCTCATCGCTCACGCGAGAGCGCCACCGCCCCAGCGCCAGCCACTGGCCCGCGCTCAGTCCCGCCCCGCCCGCTCCTCCATCGCCTCGACCAGACGCCCCAGCGCTTGGAGGACCCACGCGCGGTCGTCGCCCAGGCCCGCCAACAGCTCGACCTCGGCGGCGAGTTGGCGAGGGAAGAGGTCGTCGACGGCCTTGGCGCCGGCCTCCGTGACGGTGACCAGGGCGGCGCGGCGGTCGGCGGGATTGGGGGTGCGGGCGATGAATCCGCGCTTCTCCAGCTTGGCGAGGGTCTTGCTGACACCCGCGCGGGACAGGCCCAGGTTCGCGGCGAGGCGACGGGCGATGACCGGGTCAGTGGCGTGGCGCAGAGGGATGAGCATGTCGACCTCTGGCGCGGTGAGGGGGGCGCCGTCGTAGAGAGGCTCGACGGTGCGGTCGAGCAGGCCCGTAGCGCGCTTGAGGAGGGCCACCAGCTCCATGGGTGAGGTGTCCAGGCCGGGGTTGTGTGCGGCCCACTGTGCGCGGATGTCGGCGGGGGACATGCGGCTCGCTCCCATATTTGTTCACCAGTGAACTATCGGTTACCGTTGAACCCATGGTATCGCCGTCCCCCTCTCACCCGGCCCCCTCGCGCACCACCGGCGAGGCCGAGCCCACCGCTCCCGCCTCCCCTCCCCGCCGGGCCGCCCTGGTCCTGGTCGCCGTCCTCGGCGCCCTGACCGCCGTGGCCCCGCTCGCCACCGACATGTACGTGCCGGGCTTCCCCGCCATGGGCGACGCGCTCGGCGCGAGCAGTTCCGCCGTGCAGCTGACCATGACCGCGTTCCTGGCGGGACTCGTCGTCGGGCAGCTGGTGATCGGTCCGCTCAGCGACGGACTCGGCAGGCGCCGGCTGCTCATATCCGGCACGATCGGCTTCGTCCTGTTCTCCCTCGTCTGCGTGATCGCCCCGAACGTGGCCCTCCTCACCGTCGCCCGCTTCCTGCAGGGCGTGGCCGGCGCGGCGGGCATGGTGCTGGGCCGGGCCGTCCTCACCGACCGCTTCCACGGCGCCGAACTGCCGCGCTACTTCGCGGTGCTCTCCCAGGTCATGGGCGTGGCGCCGATCGCCGCGCCGGTGCTCGGCGGGGCGATCCTGAGCGTGTCCACCTGGCGCGCGGTCTTCGCGGTACTGGCCGTGTTCGGTGCTCTGCTGCTGCTCGCCGTGGTGCGGGCGGTGCCGGAGTCCCTGCCGCCCGAGCGACGCCACGGCGGCGGGTTCGCGAGCACGTTCCGCGCGATGGGCTCGCTGCTCGGCCGCCGGGCGTTCATGGGGTACGTCCTGGTCATCGCCCTCGTCTCGGCGGCGCTGTTCGCCTACATCAGCGGCTCCAGCTTCGTCTTCGAGAACCTGCACGGGGTCTCCTCGACGACGTACTCCCTCATCTTCGCCACCAACGCAGTCGGCATGCTGATCGCGGGGGCGGTCTTCTCCCGGCTGGCCGGGAGGGTGCGCCTGAACACGCTCCTCACCGTCGGTGTCGGCGTGTCGCTCCTCGGCGCGCTGGCCCAGGTGCTGCTGGTCGTGTTCGTCGGGGAGACCCTGGTGGGCACCTGGATCACGCTGTTCGTGACCGTCGGCGGCGTCGGCCTGGTCTTCCCGGGAGGCATGAGCATCGGTCAGGCGGTGGGCCGGGCGGCCCCCGGCGCCGCTTCCGCGCTCCTCGGCGGCCTGCAGTTCCTCTTCGGAGCCTTCGCCTCACCGCTGGTCGGCCTCTTCGGCGAGGACAGCTCGCTGCCGATGGCGCTCATCATGCTGATCGCCGTGGCCGCGGCAGGGGTCGCCCTCGTCGGGCTTGCGCGGCCCTGGCAGGGGCACGGCGAAGAGGAGGCGGTCAGCGGGCAGCGCTGACGACACCGCCGCCCCACCCTCACGGTGTCCGGCGCCAGCTCTCACCCCATGCGCCCGCCACCGAAGTCATCCGCCTGCCACACACCCGATTCGCCCGCCACCGAAGTCATCCGCCTGCCACGCACCCCATTCGCCCGCCCCGAAGCCGCCGCCCGCACGAAAGCCATTGCCGAGCAGGCTGCTCGGCAATGGCTTTCCCTGCGAGGTCTTCGCCCTCGCTCCCCGCATTCCGTGGATCGCCGCTGATGAGCGTGAGCGTGCACCAGCAGTGATGCGGCGCGGGGCTTATTCGTTGCCGAAGACGGCCTTCTGTACGTCGTTGGGACCGTCGAACCGGTCCGTTCCCGAGTCGGAGAGTTTCTGCACGACGTTCTCGTCGGCGCCATTGCGCTTGGCCAGTGAAACCAAGTCGTCGCGACTGGTCGGGTAGTCGGCTCCCTTGAGCGCCTTCTGCAGGTCAATAGGGCTGAGGTCGGCCATTTCGGTCTCCCGTCTGACGCGGACAGTGACCCGATCGGTACCCGACGCGAGGTCCGGCGAGTCGGCAGCCCCGGATTTATCGCCCCGACGGACGAGTCATGACAAGGAAAACCTCGCGGCGGACTGGGTACTGGACTGCCAGCGCCCGGATGAGCCGGCCATTTCACCGCACCAGGTGAGTTCAAGGAGGTTGGATGCGTCTTCACCACAGCCGTCCTACCGACCCCGGGTACCGCCGCCTGCGCCATGGCCGCGGCTTTCGTTACCTCGACGCCCGGGGGAAGCCGCTGCGCGATCCGGCTCAGCTGGCGCGGATCCGGCAGCTGGTCATACCGCCGGCCTGGCGCGACGTGTGGATCTGCACCCGGGCCAACGGGCACCTGCAGGCCGTCGGCACCGACGCCGCCGGACGCCGTCAGTACCTGTACCACCCGCAGTTCCGTGCGGAGCAGGAGCAGGCCAAGCACGAGCACGTACTCGACGTGGCCGAGGCCCTGCCCGCGGTACGGGAAGCGGTCGAGAGGCATCTGCGGGACCGCGGACTGACCCGGCAGCGCGTTCTGGCCACCGCCGTACGGCTGCTCGACCTCGGCTTCTTCCGTATCGGCAGCGACCGCTACACCGAATTGAACAACAGCTACGGTCTCACCACGCTGCTCCGCGAACATTCCCGCTGCCATGCCGGTGCGGTCCTGTTCACCTACACCGGCAAGCACGGCAAGGAGATCGTCCAGACCATCGCGGACCCCGCCGCCTGCCGCTGCCTCACCGCGCTGCTGCGGCGCCGAGGGGGCGACGGCCGGCTCCTGGCCTACTGGGAGCAGCGCGCCTGGCACGCCGTGACCGGCGATGACGTCAACGCGTACCTCAAGGAACTGGCCGGCCTGGAGATCACCGCCAAGGACTTCCGGACCTGGCACGCCACCGTGATGGCCGCCGTGGCACTGGCCGTCTCGCAACCCGTCGCGCGCAGCGAGACCGCCCGTCGCCGGGCCATCGCCCGGGCGGCGCGCGAGGTGGCCGGGTATCTCGGCAACACACCCGCGGTCTGCCGCGCCTCGTACATCAACCCGCGGGTGATCGAGTTGTACGAGGAGGGCGTGACGATCGCCGACGCGCTCCCTCACCTCGGTGCCGAGGGCGTGTACGGCGTCCCCGCCACCCAGGGCCCCGTCGAGCAGGCGGTGCTGCGCATGCTGCGCAACGGACACGCGCCCGAGGGGAGCGAGAAGTCGCCCGCCTCCGCGTCGACGTCACGACGGTAGCGGTACGCCGCCTCCCTCAGCGCCTCCTCTCCGGTCGCCCGGCTCTTGGCGCTTGCCTGCTGATCCCCCGGTCGAGTGGGATACGCCGCGCCCGCGCATGCTTCCCGCGTCGTCGGGAACCCGGTCGCACTGTGTACGAGACCTGGTCGGGAGCGCGCCCGGAAGCACACCGGAAACTGCTGCTGACCGGGTGGTTCAGCTTCCTGCACGGAGAGGTGACCGCCGGGGACGAGCTGGCCCTGGACCGGGTCCGGGACGTGCTGGAGCGTGCGGACATCCCCTACGACGTCGCCTGGAGTCCGGGTTTTCGCCCCAAGGCCCTGCACTTGGACGACGTGCGGCCCGAGGAGTACTCCCACCTGGTGTTCGTGTGCGGCCCGCTGCACGGAGGACAGATCGAGGAGCTGCACCGGCGGTTCGCACACTGTGTGCGCATCGCGGTCGGGACCTCCGTCGTCGCCCTGGACAGCCCCGCCGTCACCGGCTTCCACCGCGTGCTGGCACGGGACGCCCCGCAGGTCGAGCCCGGCCGGGACCTGGCCGCCCGGGCTCCTGCCCTGCCGCCCCGGCCGGTCGTCGGGGTGGTCCTCACGTACGGTCAGCACGAGTACGGGCGGCAGCGGCTGCACGAGCAGGTCGCCGAGCAGGTCACGGACTGGCTGGCGGAGAAGGACTGCGCCCGCCTGGAGCTCGACACCCGACTCGACACACGCGACTGGCGCCTGTGCGCGACGCCCGCCCAGCTCGAGTCCGTGCTCGCCCGACTGGACCTCGTCGTCACCGACCGGTTGCACGGGCTGCTCCTCGCGCTGCGCACGGGCGTTCCGGCGCTGGCCGTCGACCCGGTCGAGGGCGGAGCGAAGGTGACCGCGCAGGCACGTGCCTGCGACTGGCCCGCGCTGGTGCCGGGGGAGCGGCTGGACCGAGGCGAGCTGGAACGCTGGTGGCACTGGTGCCTGACCGTCGGCCAGGTCACCGCCCCGCAGATCGCCGCGGAGTTCCGGGAGGGCGTCGTCCAGGACGGTGCCGACCGTCTCGTGGAGGCGCTGCGGACGCGTTTCGACGACCGGAGCGGCTGGCTGGAGCGGTGGAACCGGGCCGGTTAGGACGCGATTCGACGACCGGAGCGGCCGGCTGGAGCGGTGGAACCGGGCCGGTTAGCCCGAAGGTCGCGCATGGCGCCGGCGGAAGGACGACGTCGTCCGCCTCGGGAGGAGGGGCGGTGACGGTGTCGGTCGCCGGCGCCTTTCCGGCCAGCGGTGTCACGCAGTGTCATGCATGACGGGCGGTGTCATGCGTAAACACGTCCGTCCGGAGCGGCCTGGCCCGGGGAGACGGCCAGGCCACCGTCGGTGGAGGCCGCGAGTTGACGGTGGGCGGCGGCCAGGGCCGAGTGCACCTCACGGGTGCCGGTCGAGACGCACAGCGTGTAGGCCAGATCCTGCATCCGTCGGCTCAACTCGCCCAAGCCGTCCACGGATTGCTGCGCTGTGAGCGCTTCGTACTCCTCGACGAGCTTGCGCAGCGTCTCGGGGTGCGGCATCAACATGGTCGTCCTCCTTGGTCATACGGAGTCCTGGCCCGGCCCATGACCGGCAGACAGGCGGGAGGGTGGTTCTCGGCGAGAGCGGGGTGGAACGTCAGGCGGGCTCGGCCCGCCCGCCACGGCCCCGGGGCGCGGATTCACCGAGCGCCTCGGCCCGTACCCGGGCGCAGCTGCTGTTGATGAGCCGGGAGACATGCATCTGGGAGATGCCCAGCCGGTCGGCGATGCGACTTTGGGTCATGTCCTCGAAGAACCGCATGTACAGGATGGCTCGTTCGCGCTCGGGCAGGCGGAGCAGTCCGTGTTTGACCGCTTCGCGGTCCACGACGGTGTCGAACGCGGTGTCGGGCGCTCCGAGCGTGTCGGCCAGGCTGTACCCGTCGTTCCCGGGGACCTGCTCGGCGTCGAGGGACAGGGTGCTGAAGCTGTCCAGCGCTTCCAGCCCGTCGCTGACCTGCTCTTCGGTGAGGCCGGTGTGGACGGCGATCTCGGCGGCCGAGGGTTCGGGGGAACCGGGGTTCTGGGTGAGTTCGCGGCGCGCGTTCCGCACCGCGCTCCTCAGTTCCTGCACCCGCCGGGGAACTTTCAACGCCCACATACGGTCGCGGAAGTGGCGCTTGATCTCGCCGGTGATGGTCGGCACGGCGTAGCTTTCGAACGCGCCGCGCTCGGGGTCGAAGCGGTCGACCGCCTTCACGAGTCCCAGCGCGGCGACCTGACGGAGGTCCTGGACCGTTTCTCCCCGGTCGCGGAACCGGCTCGCTATGCGGTGGGCCATGGGCAGCCAGGCCTCGACCAGTTCGTCGCGCACGGCGTCGCGCTCGGGCCCCTCGCTCAACGCGGCCAGCCGCGCGAAATCCTGAGCGGTGTCCGGCGCATCGTCATGCGGGCGCTTCGTGGGGTTCTTGCCGGGGACGAGGTCGGCCGAAGGATTCGTCGACACATCAGTGGGCATGTGAGATCGCTCCTGCACGGTACGGGCTGGTGGTGACCGCGGGAAGCGGTGCTGCCGGTCCGCCGGTCAACGGCCACCGCGGCATACCACTTCCGCTGGCGCGCCTTCGGTCCGAAGCACGACATGCGCTTGCCCTGTCATCCTGCGGTCAAACAAGACGGTTCGCATCTTCAGCAGGCCGGGGCAAAACCATGCCCATCCGTCGCGTGACCGCCGCGCCCTCCCGGTCGGCAGCCGGTCGGCAGCGGTCGGAGCGACCTGGTTGCAGGGCTCCGTGACACTCTCCATGACACACTCCGTGACACCGAGTCGTCGCAGTTCGGAGGGCGGGCCGGGCTCCGCCGCCCGGTCCTCGACGGACGCGACACCCCGGCGGGCCGGACCCCACTCGCTGTGCGACCGACCTGGTGCCCCACCGGCCGCCGGGAGACGAGGAGTTGCCCGCCCGGCCCGCCGCCTGGCGCCGTCGCGTGCACCGCTGCTGCGAGGACGGAGCCGGCCGCCGTCCAGCGACCTTGCCGCCGTCCACCGACCTCCTCCCGGCACGAGGGACATGGTGGGGGCGTTCGCGGCCGGCCGGCCGGCGGAGCGAAAGGTTCCGGGCACGGGTCGCTCTTCGCCGCGCCGGCGAGCGGGCCTACGCGCGTGGGCGGTGGTTCAGGACAGTCGCGGTGACCTCGGCCAGCGTCTCTCCGGTGCGGAAGGCCTCCGCGCGCATGCGGGCGAGCGCGTCGCTGATGCTGATGTCGAGGCGTGCGGCGACGACCCCGATGGCCTGGTGCGTCGAGGACCAGTGGGACCGGATGACGTCCGCCGGCTCCCAGGCCGGGGGCGCGTTGCCGGTGAGCAGCTCGGTGAGCGTCGAGAGCAGGGATTCGACCACGGCGTCGGCGACGTGCTGGCTCTCCTGTACGGCACGGGCGTCCAGGCCGCCTTTGTCGCATCGGAAGAGATCCATGGACCCGAGCGTCTCCTCACCCAGATGCAGGGGAAAGGCGTAGACGGCTTTCACTTCCGGGAGTTGCTCGCTCATGGCCGCGCTGAAGAAGGGCCAGCGGGTGGAATCCTCGTCCAGGTCTTCCATCAGGACCGGAATGCCGTCCGCCGCGGCGGTGATGCAGGGGCCTTCCGCGACGGTGAACTGGACCTCCTCCAGACGGAGAGCCGTCGCGTCGGAGGCGCACAGCAACTGCCGCGAGGGCGTGTCCGTCAGCAGGGAGAAGGTCACCCCGTCCACGGCCATGGACTCGCACACCGTTTGGCACAGGGCCCGGGGCACTTCCGAGAAGGGGCTGGAGCGGGCAACGTGTCTCACTGTCTGTGCCGCCGTGGATCGCCGTGCCCCCATCACAGTCCTTCCTGACATCGCCCGCTGGTGACGGTGTCGGAGTGCCCGTATCCGCGAGGTGCAATCGCCCGGTCCCGGTCCCGCGTCCGGGCGGCCTGCCGGACGCGGGAGGGAGAGGGCGCCGCGGCACCGGCTCGCCTGTGGGTCGGCTCTGCCCCGGCTGACGCCGCTGCTGGAGCTGTGCGGCCGGGACCCGGCCTGCCGCCTGGCACACATCGACCGGACGGGCGCCGACTTCGAGTCCCGTGGAGCGGCCGGCCGGGCAGGACGCCGGTCACGTCGAGGGGCAGCAGCGGCCGGTGCACCGTACCGCCTCGTCCGACTGGTCCGAGGGCACGTCCAGCCCAAGGCCGAGCACCGGCGGAAGCGGGGCGAACGGCGAACGTACGGCCGCCGCCGGCGGTGATACGGCCTGCGAGGACCGGGGCAGGGAAGCGTCCTGGGGCAGTTTTATCACTGAACGTGAAGTTATGGGCATGATGTCCGTCTGGTAGTGCCGTACCGCCGAAGTGGGTACGCAGGCTGAGGCCAAGATCGCGTCGGTCACCTGCGGGCAGGCGGAATGTGGTGATGACCGGCCGCCCTTCGTGCGGGACGCGCGCGGTCACTCGGTGGTGTGGCGGAAGGACAGGCGCAGCTCAGTGACGATTGCCGATGCCGTGTTCGCGTGGTTGGGAGTGGGTGCGCTGCTCGCGGCAGTGCTGCCCCGAGTGGTGGCCGGGCGACCGCTGTCGCTGCCCCTGGTCTTCCTGATGGGCGGCATGTGCGTGTACCTGCTGCCCCTGCCCTTGCCGGTGATCGACCCGGTGGATGACCGGCTGCTGACGGAGCACGTCACCGAGATCGGCGTGCTCATCGCGCTGATGGGCGCCGGGCTGGCGCTCAACCGGCCCGTCGGCCGGCGCCGATGGGCCACCACCTGGCGGCTGCTGGGCGTCACGATGCCGCTGACCGTGGTGATCACCGCGCTCGTGGCGTGGTGGCTGCTGGACTGGCCACCCGCCGCCGCCTTGCTGCTGGCCGCCGTCCTCGCGCCGACCGATCCGGTGCTCGCCTCCGAGGTGCGGGTGGGGGAGCCCACCGAGGACGAGCACGATGAGGACGAGGTGCGCTTCGCCCTCACCAGCGAGGCGGGCCTCAACGACGGGCTGGCCTTCCCTCTGACGTACGCGGCCGTGGCCCTGGCCGCTGCCGCGGGCAGCGGCTGGTCGGCCGACTGGGTCGGTGCCTGGGTGGCGGAGGACCTCGTCTACAAGTGTGTCGTCGGGGTGCTGAGCGGATGGCTGAGCGGCCGGCTGCTGGGCTGGCTGTTCTTCCGGCCCCGTTCGCCGGCGCTGCGGCTGTCCGAACACCGCGAGGGCTTCGTCGCGCTGGGCGCCACGTTCCTGGCGTACGGGGCGACCGAGCTGGTGGGAGGCTACGGCTTCCTCGCCGTGTTCACCACCGCCTGCACGATCCGCGCGGCCGAGCGTGCCCACGGCTTCCACAATGTCCTGCACGACTTCGTCGAGCAGATCGAGCGCCTGTTCACCGCGGCGGTGCTGTTCCTGCTGGGCGCCTTCATCGCGCTGGGCGGCCTGTCCGCCCTGACCTGGCGGGGTGCCGTCACCGCGCTGGTGGTGCTGCTGGTGATCCGGCCGTTGTCCGGGTGGGCCGGGCTGCTCGGGGGCCGGGTGCGGGGCCGGGAGCGCTGGGTGGTCGCGGCCTACGGCATCCGGGGCATCGGTTCGCTGTACTACCTCGCCTACGCGTTCGGACAGCACGACTTCCCGGTGCCGGAGCGGGAGTTGTGGGCGGTGGTGACGTTCACCGTCCTGGTCTCGGTCGTGCTGCACGGCGTCACGGCGGGGCCGGTGGTCTCCCGGCTCGACCGGCGACGTACTGCCGAAGCCCGGCGTCCGGAGGAAACAGACGGAGACGAAGAGGTGAGCGGCACACGGTCCGGCCGGCCGGGAGAGTGAACACGCCGAAGGCTCCGCAACCCGGGCCCCCGGCAGGGCGGTTCAGGCGCCGCGCACTGCTCTGCTGATCCTTCTGGTCTGGTCGAGTGCGGGGATCAGGGCTCCGGCAGCCGAGGTCCGGGCGGTCGGTCTCCAGCGGGGCTTCACGGTCCGGCAGGCAGCGCAGGGACACAGGGACATCCGCTCGGTGACGGTGCCTTCACGTCAGGGCGGATAGCGGCGCCACCCACCGTTCGGGCGTGAGTGTTCCACGCTCGGTTGGTGCTTGGTTGGTGCTCGCCTGCTTGGTGGGCGTCATCTGACCGGCAGCGTGCTGACGTGCGCCAGCGCGGGCTGGGTGCCCGTCAGGCCGCAGCGCGGCCAGGACCGGTCCACCGGCCAGACCCAGACCGAGTGAGACCTCCGTGGCGATGTACGCCACGGCGCGAGCCGCCCGGTCCACGGACACCACGGTGTGGGCGGCGGCGAGCCAGGCGTACCCGCCGTCGGACGACGGCGAAGGCGCGAGGCTGGTGACCGTGTACGCCGCGAGGTGGTAGAGCAGTGCCTGCTGGGCGAGGTCCGAGCGTCCGGCGACGGCCACCGGCATCAGCAGGCGGCCCGCTTGGTTGATCGTCGACCAGGCGGGCAGCCGCTTGACGTCCTGCTGGAAGAACGCGCTCTGGTTGCCGAGCGTCGTGGACGCGGCCGCGTGGACGGAGACGAGCGCGGGTCAGGGCAGCGCGCTGTCCGCGAAGACCGCGCGGGCGAGACGGAGAGGGCGGCGAGGGCCCCGATCTTCGGGGCGCCGGTGAGCAGGTCCCGGCCCCGGTCGGTGCAGACGATCGTGCGGTCGTCGTGGTGCCTGCCCGCTCGTCGTCTCCGGGCGACGGGACCGGGTGTATCGCCGTCCGTGTCCGCTCCGGTGGCGCCCGTGACGCGAGGAACCCTTGATCCATGCTTACGATGTGGCCGTGACCCGCCCCGGACAGCGCACCCGACCGCACCGCACGACGCGGTCCTGTGGGTTGCTCGTGGCCGCTCTGCTGCTGGGTCTGCTCGGGATGCACGGCCTCGGGCCGGTCCCCGCGCTCCACGATCCGGCGGCACACGACCGGACGGTGGTGACCGCGCACGCGGCTGTCGTGCTGTCGATGCCGGGTGAGTGCGGGCACGGCGAGGGCGGCTGCTCGGGCCACGTGGCTCATGCGGACCCGACCTGCGCCTCCGCTTCCGTCTCCGGGACTCCCGTGGTGGTGCCGGTGCTGCAGCCCGACGTGGCGTCCTGCGCCGGGCCGGCGCAGGACGTGCGGACGTCTCCGGGCGGCAGCGGGCCCGACGGTGGCAGAGCCCCGCCCTCACTCTCCGAACTCCAGCTCCTGCGGATCTAGAACGGCCCGCACGCCGCCACCCACCGCTTCGGGTGTGGCGCCGTGCTTCGGCATGCCCTTCAGCAGATCCGGAAGATCAGAACGCAGGAGCTCCACCATGACTGCACAGCGCAGACTCATCCGTCGTGTCGCCCTCGCCACCACCGCCGGCGTGGCCGCTCTGGCACTGGCCGCGTGCGGCGGCGACAGCGACAGCGGCGGTCACGACGCGGGGGCGATGACCTCCGAGTCCGCCGGCCCGTCCGCCGCCTCCTCCTCTCCCTCCTCGGCTTCCGCCGGGGCCGGGGTCGGCGAGCACAACGACGCCGACGTCGGCTTCGCCACGGAGATGATCCAGCACCACCGCCAGGCCGTCACGATGGCCGAACTGGCCGACAGCCGTGCTTCCTCGCAGGAGGTCAAGGACCTCGCCACGAAGATCAAGGGCGCGCAGGATCCGGAGATCAGGATCATGTCCGGCTGGCTCGCCGCGTGGGGCGAGGAGGTCCCCGAGGACATGTCCGGCATGGGCCACGACATGTCGTCCGCCATGCCCGGCATGATGAGCGGCGAGGACATGGACAAGCTGGAGAAGGCGTCCGGCACCGAGTTCGACGAGATGTTCCTCACGATGATGGTCCAGCACCACGAGGGTGCCGTCGAGATGGCGAAGGCCGAGAAGGCGGACGGCGCGTACGGTCCCGCCACGAAGCTCGCGGACGACGTCATCACGGCCCAGACCGCCGAGATCGAACAGATGAACAAGATGCTCGGCAAGAGCTGACACATCGCCCTGACCCGGGACAGTGGGGCCGGCCATGTCCGACACGGCCGACCCCACGGCCGGCCCCACGGTCGGCCACACCGTCGGCCTCGGCAGTCACCTCGGCAGCGGCCCCGGCCTCGGTCTCCGGGCGTCGGAAGGCCCGTACTGCTCCGTGGTCGTGGAGCGGGTGAAGCCGGGCGAGAAGGTGTCCCGGGTGAAGAGCCGGACCTGTTCCGACGACAGGACGACGGCGGCGACGATGAACAGCAGCGCCGCAACCAAGCTCATCACCTGGTACCAGCACGCCGGATTCGACGGCGGCATGACCCACGTGTACGGGGACTACGGCCCCTGCGACCGGTCGGGCTACGTCCTGGACGCCGGAATGTCGCGCTACATGATCTCCTCGTTCGAGACCTACAACAACTGCGACGGGCAGATGGCCGCCCTCAACGACGACCCCAACCCGGTCTACTACTACGGCTACGCCACGGAATACGTGGGCGACCGGGCGAACGACAACATCGGCTACTTCAAGGTCTGGGACGCCCTCTAGAGCGGCCTGAGCAGGGCTGTCGGCCGCAGCGGACGGGGGCGGGCCGGCCGCGGCGGCAGCCCGCCGGCCGAGCCCGCCCCGGGGTGGCGGCACCTGTGCGCAAGCTCGCTGTCGCCGCGCGAGGTTCGTCCGCGATCCCCCGGGAACTGGGAGGGAGGCAAAGGAGGGCGGTAGTGATGACTGACCACGAGGATGTGGCGGAGGCGCGCGAGGCCGACGAGGGCGGGGCGGAGACGGAACTGCTCGACGGACTGCGCGTCAACGAGCAGCGTCCGGAGCGGCCGATCCTCCTCAACGCCGACGGCAGTCCCCTGGAGACGTGGCGGGAGAACTATCCCTACGACCGCAAACTGCGCCGGGGCGAGTACGAGAAGGCCAAACGGATCCTCCAGATCGAGTTGCTGAAGATGCAGCGCTGGGTGAGGGAGACCGGGCAGCGGATAGTCGTGCTCTGCGAGGGCCGGGACGCGGCCGGCAAGGGTGGCACCATCCAGAGATTCACCGAGCGGCTGAACCCCCGAGGCGCCCGCGTGGTGGCGCTGGAGAAGCCGACCGAACGGGAAGCCGGGCAGTGGTACTTCCAGCGCTACGTCGCTCATCTGCCGGCGCGCGGGGAGATCGTCTTCTTCGACCGCTCCTGGTACAACCGCGCGGGTGTCGAGCGCGTGATGAACTTCTGCACGGACGCCGAGTACCAGCACTTCCTGGAGCAGGCGCCGATGTTCGAGAGGCTGCTCACCGACGACGGCATCCTGCTGATCAAGTTCTGGTTCTCCGTCTCCCAGTCGGAACAGCGGACCCGTTTCGCCATCCGGCAGGTCGACCCCGTACGCCGCTGGAAACTCTCGCCGACCGATATCGCCTCCCTCGATCTCTGGGACGACTACACCACCGCGAAAGTCGACATGTTCCGGGCCACGGACACCGTGCACGCTCCGTGGACCGTGGTGAAGAGCAACGACAAGCGGCGTGGCCGGCTGGAAGCCATGCGTAGCCTGCTCGACCGCTGTGACTATCCGGCCAAGGATCACGTGGTCGTCGGGAAGCCCGATCCACTGATCGTCGGCGCCGCGGACACCCTCCTGGAGCCCGGCGAAGAACAGACGGACCTCTCACCGACACCGCTCGCCGGCCACGGCAACGGACCGGGCCTGCACCCGGAGCGCGAGGACTGACCTGGCACCGCCCAGGAAGCCGCCCACGGCGCGGGGAGGGGTCTTCCACGGCCAGCTCGACCGCGATGGTCAGGAGCGCGGAGGGGGAGAGCTCGCCGGGGCCGGTGAGCCGGTCGACGGGGGGTCGGCTCACCGCGGGGCCGGGCGATGCGGACGCGGCGGTGAGAGCGGTCGGCGATCTCCTGCACGGGCGGGAGGCGGCGGGCGAGTTCGGCGGGCTCCTGGAACGTCGCCGGGGCGTCGGTTCAGCCGAGACTCGCGAAGGCGTCGGAGACGGCACCGGGACGTCCTGGCCGGAGGAGCTTCTCGAAGACGGTCAGGACCAGTTCGTCCGTCTCATCCAGCACGTGGTGGTCGGCGCGGATGACGTGCCCGATGTGCGGGCGGGAGCCGTGTCTGCGGAAGGAGGCGATGCGGGTGCCGTCCCGCACGGCCTCGGCGCGCTTCCCGCCGGTGTGCAGGAATGAGTAGTGCCGGCCACGCACGAGAGCACGACCGGTCTTGTCCCGGCGGCGGCCACTGGCCGCGCCGTCGCTGACGAAGGCGTGCTCGTCATGGGGCCGCAGGGAGATCGGCGTGGGTTCACGGGCGGGGGCGGGCAAGGACGGCCCGTTCGTCTCGAAGGCGCGGCTCTTGTCCGCGTTCATCCGCGAGGCGAACCGGCCCGTGAAGGACTGGACGGGCTCTGTGGCGACGGACGCGTGAACGCGGCCGGCGGGGTCGATCACATCGACGCGGGTGCGTGCTTCGTCGGCCTCGACGCGCCAGCCACTGCGGGTGGGCTGACGCCAGAGGGGGATGTCCGTCATGGCCACAGCCTGTCAGACGGCCGTGACGGGCCGATCACCAGGCCGCTTCCGCAACAGCTCACCCCACCGTCAAGGCGGCACTATGCCCCCGGGGAACCCTGCTCGCCCTTCGGCAGCGGCTCTGATCCCGACGGACAGCATTCCCCGCACCCCAGGCCGGATGAGCCTGGCCGGTGGCCGGTGGCCGGTGGCCGGTGGCCGGTGGCCGGTGGCCGGAGCCGGAGGCAGCGCTCGCCGTGGTCGACCACGAGGTGAGAGCGACCCGTGGTTGCCGTCGCGGACGGCGCGGTTCTCGGCGTCACCGCCTCCGCGCCGGTCCCGTCATCGGGGGGTCAGCACACAGAACTCCTGGCCATCGGGATCGGCCATCACCACCCGACCGACCTCACCCTGGCCGATGTCGGTCCGAGTCGCCCCGAGGGAGACGAGCCGGTCGGCCTCCGCTTGCTGATCACCGTGGACAGGGGGAGCGAGGTCGAAATGGAGCCGGTTCTTCCCGGTCTTCGGGCTCACCGGCGGACCGCCCCACGTGATCTTCGGACCGCCGTGCGGCGAGCGGATCGCGGTCTCCTGGTCCTGGTCCCAGACCAACGGCCAGTCCAGCGCCCGGCTCCAGAAGTACCCGACGTCCTGCGAACCGTCGCACGCGAGCGCGCCGATGAACCCGCAGTCGGCGAGGAACTCGTTGTCCGGCCCGATGACGCAGAACTCGTTGCCTTCGGGATCCGCGAGCACCACATGGCCCTCCTCCGGCAGTTGACCGATGTCGATGTGCCGGGCACCGAGTCCGAGCGCCCTCGCCACAACCTCCTGCTGGTCGTCGAGGGACGTGCTCGTCAGATCGAAGTGCATCTGGTTCGGTCCTGTCTTCTGCTCCTGGGCCGGCAGAAATCTGATCCGGAACCCGGTGTCGTCACTCGGCAGGAGCACGAGGCCGTCGGAGGAGCCGTCGGCCGACTCCCAGCCCAGGAGGCCGCCCCAGAACCGCGCGAGACGGGGCGGGTCGTGTGCGTCGAAGCAGAGCGCGTGGAGGTGAGAAGTCATGGGGCGGTATCTCCGATCCGCTGACGCGCTGTCCCACCCGCCGATCGGCCAGGGCAGTCCGCCGGCAAGAAGGCTGTTTTCCAGGCATGTCACGGGCTGAAGCCTGTTTCCAGGTAAGGGCTGGAGCCTGCCCAGACGGCACCATCCGGTCAACTCATTAATGCTCCGCGCTCACACACGGCCGTCGCCGTGTCTCCGTAGCCCATGTCACAGGCTGGCGAGGAGGTCGTCGAGCGGGGCGGGCGCCTGCTCGGGGCCGAGGGCCTCGACGAGGAGGCGGCCGTAACGGATCTTGCGGCCCTTCTTCGTGCCGAGGAAGCGCCGCAACTGCTGGTGCCGGGGCCGACCGTGGTGTGCGGGCTGGTGCAGGAAGGTCTGCCAGGGGCGCAGGTCGCCCTCGGCCTGGACGATCTCCTCGACCCGAGCCGTGCCGAGCGCGCGGATGAGCTCGTCCTCCAGGTCCGTCACGCACACGAAGATGTCCCGGCGTGACGCTCGCGCCCGTGTCAGGCCGCGGTCGTAGAAGCGCTGTTCGCCCTCGTCGCACAGTCCGGTCAGCCGCAGGCCGAGGCCCGACGGCCCGAGCAGGCCGGCGTAGCGGCCGACGCTCATCGCTCCTCCCATCGGCACGACGCACACCCCCTCGGCGGCCAGGTCCCGGCCGCGCCGTGCGGCCAGCGCCTCGACGGCGGCGAGGTCGCTCGGCCCTTCGAGCAGTACCGCTGTCCGCACCCTCAATTGCACAGCCAGATCACTCGCCGAGCCGCCGGGACCACCGGTTGCCCAGCCGCTCACCTCGTCCCGGAACGCCCGCATGTCCGCCATGGAACGAGTCTGCACCTCCCCCGACGGCACGGCACGGGATTATTCGACGGCCTCGCTCGTCACGACCGGCGCCCTGGTCCCTGGGCAGCATGCCGAGCGGGACGAAGCGTCCGCCTGTTCTTCGCCCGGTGCGCGGGCGTGGAACCGCCTCCCACGGCCGCGATCGCACGCCTGGGCGCCGCACACAGCCATCTGCCCGATGCCTTTGGGGAGTTGACCGCCCCGTGCTGACCCGTCCGGCGGGCCGGGCGGCGGAGTGCTCCCCGGACATCGGCCGCCCGGCTGTCCGGCTGTCCGGCTGTCCGGCCGTCCGAACGGGTCAGGCGGTCAGGGGTCGCCACCGGTCTTCCCGCGCGGGGTCGACACTGCTGAGCCACACCAGCGTCCCACCGATGAGGCCGGGCTTGTCCCGCGTGGCCAGGGCCGGGGCTTCGAGCATGTCGGCAGCCTCTTCCAGGTAGGTGACCAGTGTGTCGAGCTCTTCGCCGGGGGCCTCCTGGTAGCGGGACCAGGGGCCGAGGTAGCCGGTGGCGGCGTCCAGGTACAGGCCCGAGGTGTGGTCGGCCGGACCGAGGGCGACGACCGGAATCCAGGTCGGTTTCCACACGGTGATCCGCTCGTACTCGGGGCGGTTGGCGTTCAGGGTGTCCTCGTGGGCCTGGGAGTCCATCCTCCTGCGGTAGGCGGCGGTCACGGCGTCCAGGGACATCAAGGCCCGGTTGCCGGGCAGGCAGCCCCAGCCGCCGGCCCCGTCGTCACCCGAGGTCAGGAGCCACAGGACACGCAGTTCGACGGGTATCCGGAAGCCGAGGTCACCTTCCAGGGCGGCGAGGGCGGCGGGGCCGGCACCGACGCGGAGCGCGGCGTAGGAGTCGGGGGCATGATGCTGGAGCCAGCGGGTGATGCGATGCCAGGCGTCGGCGACTTCCCGTGCGGTGAGCGCGGCGGCAGCAGGGTCGACAGGCTGCTCCTGCTTCTGCTTATGCTCCTGCTCTCGGTTCCCCTCCGGTTCCTGCTTCTCGTCGCGGGCGTGCGCGGAGGGCTCGGTGGAGGGGGCCGCTCTCAGGAACCGGATCTCGATCCGGTCCGGCTCGCGGATGTAGCCGACGGACAGGTCGGGGCAGTCGTCGAACATGTCGCCGTCGATCGTCACGTTCAGGATGCCGGGCAGTCCTGACGGCCGGCCCATGTCAGGGTTGTCGGCCAGTTGGCCGGCCAGGGCCTTCAGCGCGTAGGGAACGTCTGCCCCGAGCCGGGCGGCGGTGTCGTGTACGTCCGGCTGGATCTCGACCTGCACAGCCTGGTGCTCCTCGTTCGTCGGATGGAGGGCGGTGTCCCGCACACAGTAGGACGCCCACCCACGCCGGCGGGTGGTGCGGATCATGCCCACGTGGTTCGTGATCACCGTGTCGTGCTCGCCGTCGTCGGGCTCGGCCTGGCGGCGAGCCGCGGACGGCGATGAGAGGACGGCGATGAGAAGACGGCGATGAGAAGACGGCGATGAGGCGTCGGGACTCGGCGCACGCACCACCCCCGGCGTCTACGGGCGGCCCTCGCCTGCGCCCCGGGCCGCGCTGACCGGGGAGATGCTCCGGGCGGACAGAACCTGACCGCAAGCCCTCCTACGGTCGTGGCATGACTCAGACGCCGCAGAACATTCTTGTCACCGGTGCCACCGGAACCGTCGGCCGCCAGGTCGTCGCCGAACTGCTCGCCCGCGGCCATGGGGTCCGCGCCCTCACCCGGGATGCGTCGAGGGCCGCCTTCCCGGAAGGCGTCGAGGTCGTCCAGGGCGACCTGACCGCACCCGACAGCCTGGCCCCGGCCCTCGAGGGCGTCACCGGCCTGCATCTGATCACTTTCGGCGGCCCGTACTTCGCCCCGCTGGAGACCGGCCCGCGGGTTCTGGAGCTGGCCCGCACGGCCGGTGTACGCCGGGTCACCGTGCTGCATGGCGGCGGGCCGTCACCGCTGGAGGACGTCGTGCGTGCCGACGACGGTGTGGACTGGACCGTGCTCATGCCGGTCGAGTTCATGGCCAACGCCCTGGAGTGGGCGGACGGGATCGTGGCCTCGGACGAAGTCCGCGAACCGTTCGTCGCCCGGCTGAGCGCCATGGTCCACGAGGGCGACATCGGCGCCGTCGCCGCGGTCGCGCTCACCGAGGAAGGGCACGCGGGCCAGGAGTACGTGATCACCGGCCCCGAACTGCTGACCGTCGGCGACAAGGTGGCGGCCATGGCCGCCGCCCGGGGCCGGGAGATCGCCCTGGTCGAACTGACCGAGGAGCAGGCCGTCGCGCAGTGGCGGGCGGCGGGCCGGCCGGAGGACCTGATCGGCTTCCTCCTCGAGGTGTACGCGAACACCCCGGAAGTGGGCCGTACGGTCCTCGACACCGTTGAGAAGGTCACCGGCCACCCGGCCCGCGCCTTCGCCCAGTGGGCCGCGGAGCACGCGGACACCTTCATGGCAGCCGACCCCGCGGCAACGGGTCCCACGGTCACCGCATAGCCCGTGCACGGCCCGTACACGGCCCGGGGACGGTTCGGTGGCCGCTGGCCGCCGGCCATCTGACCCTCCGGGAAGTGCTGGCACCGGCACCCAACGCCGTGCGCAGGCACAGGCGTGGGTGCTGGTACTGGTGCAACCAGGTGCAGTTGCGACACCGTTCAGCCGTGGGCCAGACCAGACCAGGCCGGCCGGTCAGGCGTCGATGATCACGGGGATGATGAGGGGCCTGCGGCGGTGGGTCCGGAACGCCCAGTTCGCCACGGCACGGGCGATGAGCTGTTCGAGCTGGTGCGCGTCGCCCACGCCTTCCTGAGCCGCGGTGGCCAGGGTCTTCTCGATGACGGGGATGACCGGCTCGAAGGTGGCGTCGTCGTGGACGAATCCGCGCGCCAGGAAGTCGGGGGTCTCGGCCAGGGCGCCGGTGTCCGCGTCGACGATCGCCACCACCGTGACGACGCCTTCCTCGGCCAGGGTGAGGCGGTCCTTGAGGGACGCCTCGGTGGCGCCGCCGACCTCCATGCCGTCCACGTACACGTTGCCCGCGGGCACCTTGCCGGTGATGGTCGCCCGGCCGTCGACGAGGTCGACGACGACGCCGTCCTCGGCGATGACCACCCGCTCGGGATCGACGCCGGTACGGATGGCCAGGTCGCCGTTGGCCCGGAGGTGGCGCCACTCGCCGTGCACGGGCATGACGTTGCGGGGCTTGACGATGTTGTAGCAGTAGACGAGCTCACCGGCGCTGGCGTGCCCGGAGACGTGCACCTTGGCATTGCCCTTGTGGACGACGTTGGCGCCCCATCGGGTCAGCCCGTTGATCACCCGGTAGATGGCGTTCTCGTTGCCGGGGATGAGGGAGCTGGCGAGCAGGACGGTGTCGCCCTTGCCGACGCGGATCACGTGGTCGCGGTTGGCCATCCGGGACAACGCCGCCATCGGCTCGCCCTGGGACCCGGTGCACACCAGCGTGATCTTGTGGTCGGGGAGCTTCTCCAGTTCCTTGGTACTCACGACCAGGCCGCTCGGCACCTTCAGGTACCCGAGGTCGCGGGCGATGCCCATGTTGCGGACCATGGAGCGGCCCACGAAGGCGACCTTGCGGCCGTGCTGGTGCGCGGCGTCCAGGACCTGCTGGATCCGGTGCACATGGCTGGCGAAACTGGAGACGATCACCCGGCGCGGGGCGGTACGCATCACCTGTTCGATCGCCGGGTTCAGTTCACGCTCGGAGGTGGTGAATCCGGGGACCTCGGCGTTGGTGGAGTCGGTGAGGAAGAGGTCGACGCCTTCCTCGCCCAGGCGGGCGAAGGCGCGCAGGTCGGTGATGCGGTCGTCCAGCGGGAACTGGTCCATCTTGAAGTCGCCGGTGTGCAGCACCATTCCGGCGGCGGTGCGGATCGCGACCGCGAGACCGTCCGGGATGGAGTGGTTGACCGCGATGAACTCGCAGTCGAAGGGGCCGAACTTGCGCCGGTCGCCCTCGCGTACCCGCACTGTGCGCGGCCTGATGCCGTGCTCCTTGAGCTTGGCCTCCAGGAACGCCAGGGTCAGCTTCGAACCGACGACGGGGATGTCGGAGCGCTCGCCCAGCAGATACGGCACGCCTCCGATGTGGTCCTCGTGCCCGTGGGTGAGCACTACGGCGACGATGTCGTCCAGGCGGTCCCGGATCGAGGTGAAGTCGGGAAGGATCACATCGACGCCGGGCTGGTTCTCCTCGGGGAACAGCACGCCGCAGTCGACGATGAGCAGCTTTCCGGCGTGCTCGAAGACTGTCATGTTGCGGCCGATCTCACCGAGGCCGCCCAGCGCGACGACCCGCAGCCCTCCCTTCGGCAGGGGCGGGGCGGCGGTCAGCTCGGGGTGTGGATGACTCATACCTTGACGCTACCGGAGAGGTTCACCAGTGATCCATTACCTGGGCGTTCTCTTGTCCTGATTGTCAGAGTATCGCCGAGAGTGTCTGAGGTCATCTGGACGTCAAAGGGGTCGCTGCCCTGCCTCGGGGCCGCGGGACAAGGCCACTATCGGCCAGATCGCCCTCGGCAGGGGCGGCTGCGTCTGGGTCGACGAAGCGAGGTCCGGACAGCTCGCCCCGTCGGAAACGGCCCCGTCGGCGAGCGCCCCCTACCGTGGGTCCATGACGCCGCCTCTGGACGTGCTGGTGGTCGGTGCGGGACCCACGGGGCTCGCGCTCGCCGCGCAGCTGCGCGGCCATGGGGCTGCCTTCCGGATCGTCGACCGCTCCCTCGACCGGGTCCACGAATCGCGCGCGCTGGGCATCCAGCCGCGCACGCTGGAGGCGCTCGCCGGCTTCGGGGTGACCGATGAGCTGGTGGCTCGCGGCAACCCCGCGGTGCGGCTGCGGATGCAGCTGCCGGGGCGGGTGGTGCGGATGCCGTTGTTCGACATCGGGCTGGCCGACACCGCGTACCCCTTCCTGCTGTTCCTCTCGCAGGCCGAGACCGAGAGCGTGCTGGCTGAGTACCTGGCGGGGCGGGACGTCGCCGTGGAGCGCGGCACGGAGCTGGTGCGGCTGGAGGACACGGGCTCGTCCGTACGCTGTCGGCTCCGGCGCGGCGACGGCCCGGAGGAGATCGTGGACGCCCGCTACGTCGTGGGCTGCGACGGCGCGCACAGCACGGTACGCGCGCAGGCGGGCATCGGCTTCCAGGGCTACGCCTATCCGCAGACCTACCTGCTCGCCGATCTGGAGGTCGACGGTCTGGAGCCCGGGGCCGTGAACACGTACATGACCGGGTCCGGGATGCTGTTCTTCTTCCCGCTCGGCTCGCCCGCCACCTGGCGGATGCTCGCCGTGCGGCCACCGGGCGCCCCGGACTCCGAGGTGACGCTGGGGCTCCTTCAGGAGGTCGCCGACACCTACACCACGGACCGGCTGGAGCTGCGGGACCCGGTGTGGACGACCGCGTTCCGGCTCCACAACCGAGGCGCCGTCCACTACCGCTCGGGACCCTTCTTCCTCGCCGGGGACGCGGCCCATATCCACAGCCCCGCCGGCGCCCAGGGGATGAACACCGGCATCCAGGACGCCCTCAATCTGGGCTGGAAGCTCGCCCTCGTGTGCCGGGGCAGGGCACCGGAGGAGTTGCTGGAGACGTACGAGACCGAGCGGGCCCCGGTCGGCCGCGGCGTGCGCCGGTTCACCGACCGCGCCTTCACGATCGGCACCAGCGGCAACCCCGTCATCCGCCTCGCCCGTGCCCGGCTCGCCCCCCGTCTGGCCCCGTTGGCGCTGCTCGCGAGCGGCCCACGGAAGCGGCTCTTCCGTACGGTGTCGGAGCTGGCCGTCCACTATCGGCGCAGCCCCGTCACGGTCGCGGGCTCCCGGTGGCCGGGGCGCGGTCCTCGGGCAGGTGACCGGCTGCCGGATCTGCCGCGCGGGCTCCAAGCGCGGACCGCGGGGCCGGGCTGGCACCTGCTCCTGTCCGGGCCGCCGGCGACCTGGCCGGATGAACGGCTCGCCTCCGTCGTGGGCGGACGGGACGACCTGATCGGCGTGCACCGCCTCGGCCGGAGGAGCCCCTGGCAGACCGAGGCGCAGGCGCTCGTACGCCCTGACGGCTACCTCGGCTACGTCGCCCGCGGAGCGGACCTGGCCGGACTGCGCGCGTACCTCGACCGCTGGCTGCCCGCACGGCACGGCTGATCCGCGCGGGCGCGCGGGCGGGACGGACACGCTGGACTTCGCTTTCTCGCCAGGTGTCCCGGCCGCAGGCGATCGGATCGGCGTGGACGGGGTAGTCGGAGGCATGTTCTTCTTCAGCAACCGCGTGGGGTGCCTCGGTTCCCTGCTCATCAGCGCACTGGCGACGGGCATCCTCATCCTGCTCCTGAACCGCTGAGGGGTGAGGCCGATGCCGTACTCGTCCTCCGTGGCCGCGCGCCGTCCACCGGTGACGCCTCCGGCGCCTCCGGCGACGCGTCCGGCGGTACGTCCTGTTCCGCTGTGTCCGCCCGGCAGCACGGCGGGCCGGAGCACGGATGACGGCCGGGGAGCATGGCGCGCCACGGGATGAGCGGGACGCGGCCCGGATGGTGGCGGATGCCGCGTCGCAGGCGGTGCCCGCAGAGCTCCCGCGGCGTCTGTGCGCAGCGGTGTGCGAGGCCCTCGGCGCGGACGGAGCGACGTTGGCGCTGCTCACCGACACACCGTCTCGCCAACTGCTGGCCGCCTCCGACGACATGGCACTGCGGCTGGAGCAGATCCAGTTCACCGTTCTCGAAGGCCCGTGCATCAGCGCCGCCGTCGAGGGCGAGCTCGTGGTGGTGGACGACCTGCACCGGCAACCGACCCCCTGGCCGCTGTTCGGCGCGACCATGCGGGAGCAGTTGCCCGAGGTCGGGGCGGTGTACGCGTATCCCTTGTACTTCGGCGACTACGTCCTCGGCACACTGGACGTCCTCGGTTGCCGTCCTCGCGCTCTGAGTGAGGAAGCCGCAGCGCAGGGACAGGGTGTGGCGGACGCGGTGGCGGATGCCCTGCTGCCGGTCCACACGAAGCTGCTCAAGGGACACAAGGCGCCCGACTGGGAACCCGCGGAGGTCGTCCGCGCCCACTGGTTCGACACCTTCCGCGCCATCGGCGTGCTGGCCGCCCGTCAGGGGGTGGCTCCCGAGGACGCCCTGGCCCTCATGCGGGCCCGCGCGTTCGGGACGGGACAGACTCTGTCCGACATCACAGCGGACATCCTGGGCCGGCCGTCCGCCTCCTGAAGTCCGCTGCGCCGGGAACGCGCGGCGCCCCACGCTTCGTCCTGCGCAGGGGGGTCCTATTTTCTCGGGGCGGGTAAAGTTACCTTAAAGGGATGATGCAGTCGCCCTGGGGATCATTTCGCCGACGCAGCCCCGCGCTTCCGGCGGACGTCTCATTTCTCGGGGATACGTGATTGTCCCGTTCGGCGACCTTGGGTGATCGTCCAGCCATTCGCGCACCCGTACCGGTCAGGAGGGGCCAGAAATGGATCCATGGCTGATCTGGTTGATCGTCGCCGGGGTGTTGGCCGTGGCGGAGATCTTCACGCTCACCGCCGCGCTCGGCATGCTGGGAGCGGCCGCACTGGTCACGGCGGGATTCGCGGCGGCCGGGTTGCCGCTGCCCTTGCAATTCCTGGTGTTCACCATCGTCTCCACAGCCACCGTGCTGTTCTTGCGTCCCCTCGCACTGCGCCACGTCCTGCAGCCCCAGGTGGAGAGATTCGGCGTGGAGGCACTGGTCGGCAAAGCGGCCTATGTCGTCTCCGAGGTGACGGGCCTGGGCGGCAGGGTCCGGATCGACGGGGAGGAATGGACGGCCCGCGCCTACGACGAGACGCTGGTGATCTCTCCGGGAACGACCGTCGACGTCATGGAGATCAGCGGCACGACCGCACTCGTCTATCCCCGGGAGTGAACCATGGAAGTTTCGGCGTTCCTCATCGCCGGTCTGATCGTCGCGCTGATCGCGGTGTTCACCGTGGTACGGGCGGTGCGCATCGTGCCGCAAGCCCGCGCTCGGAATGTCGAACGGCTCGGCCGCTACCACCGGACACTGAAACCCGGCCTCAGTCTCGTCATTCCCTATATCGACCGTGTCCATCCGGTGATCGATCTCCGGGAACAGGTGGTCTCCTTCAAGCCGCAGCCGGTGATCACCGAGGACAATCTGGTCGTCGAGATCGACACCGTCCTGTATTTCCAGGTGACCGACCCGCGAGCGGCTTTCTACGAGATCGCGAATTTCCTCCAGGGAGTCGAGCAGCTCACCGTCACCACCCTGCGCAACGTCGTGGGATCCATGGACCTGGAGAAAACGCTCACCTCGCGCGACACCATCAACAGCCAGCTGCGTGGCGTACTGGACGAGGCCACCGGCAAGTGGGGGCTGAGGGTCAACCGGGTGGAGATCAAGGCCATCGATCCGCCGCAGTCCATCAAGGACGCGATGCAGAAGCAGATGCGGGCCGAACGGGACAAGCGGGCCGCGATTCTCGGAGCCGAGGGGCAACGCCAGTCGCAGATCCTCACCGCGGAAGGCGACAAGCAGGCCGCTGTCCTTCGCGCGGAGGGCAACCGTACCGCTGCGATCCTCCAGGCCGAGGGCCAGTCCCGGGCCATCGACGAGGTGTTCCAGGCCGTGCACCGCAACGACCCGGACCCCAAGCTGCTCGCCTACCAGTACCTCCAGATGCTGCCCCAGCTCGCGCAGGGCTCAGGCAGTACCTTCTGGGTGATCCCCAGCGAGATGACCTCGGCACTGCAGGGGGTGTCGCGCGCCTTCAGCGAGGTGCTGCCCCAGTCACCGGCCACCCGCGAGAAGCCCTCCGACGACGAACGGGCCACCAAGGCCGCCGACGACGCGGCGCAGGCCGCGGAAGCCGCCGCCGCTGCCGTCGCCGACGCGGCCAAGGCCGACGGCGTCACCTCCGCAGCCCTCCCGGCCCGGCCCGTCGCCGACGGCGTCTGACCCGCACCGGGCATCGTCGGCGCACGGACCGGCTGGGAGCGGGCCGGGCAGCCCGCTGTCACGAAGGTCCGCTGCGGACCGGGAGTTCGTCCCTCCGGTGCCGACCGAGTCGGTGCGGGCCGTTTCCCGGCAGGCAGCCGTCGCCCTCCAACGCCCCTGATGCCGACGGGACGTGCCACCGCGAGTCCTAGCGTTTCGACGGCCCTTCGGCGCCCGGATCCCGCCCTGTGGGGCGGAGTTCGGGGATGGTGGGGGACTGGCCGGTGAGATCGGTGGTCATCCGCGTGCACAGCTCCCGGAGCTTGATGTTGCGGTGCTGGGAGGCGGCGCGCAGGATGCCGAAGGCCTCCCGGGCGATGCACCGGCGCTGGCCCATGACCCCTTGAGGGCCTGATCGATGACGCTGCGGGACCGCATGGCGGACTGCCGCTGGTCGGCGAACTCCTGGGTCTCGCTGATGCGCTGGGCCAGGGCGATACCGCCGGTGGCCCGGTCGGCCAGGGAGCGCAGGGCGGTGAGGTCGGTGTGCGCGAACGCGTGCGGCGGGCCGACGTACAGGTTGAGGGCGTCGGCGGTGTGCGTGTGGGGGGCGATCGGCAGGGAGACGGAGGAGCGGATGCCGCAGGCGGCGGCGTAGGCGGGGTAGTCGCCCCGGCGGCTCTCCTCCAGCATGTCGTCGACGGTGATCTCCTGGCCGGTGCGCAGGGACTGCAGGCAGGGGCCGTCGTGCTGGCCGTACTGCTTCTCGTCCAGCTTCGGCGCAGACGCTCGCCGACGCCGCCCTGGAGCTGTCCGACGCCGAGGGCGCGGGAGTGACGCTGGAGCGCGAGGGCCGGCCCGTCAGGTGGTCAGCACAGGTCCCCCGGCGACACCGCCGGCGGGCCACTGTCCGGCGCCGGTCCATGGCCGGCGCGGTGTGACCTCCGCTTCCCGTGCTGCTCCGGCGGCACTGCCCGGCCGGCTCACGGATTGTGCCCGGCGAGATCCCCGCCAGGGTCGTCCGCGAGCATGACCGCGGCCGTCATACGCTTGCCGACCGGCTCCCGGTGCACCTCGAAGCTCTGGCACACCGCCATGACGATCTCCAGACCGTGCTGGCCCACCCGGCCCGGCTCGGTGGCCGCGGCCACCGGCAGCGTCGGGTCACTGTCCCAGACCGTGACCGTGACCCGCCCGCCGGACACCTCCAGATCGAGCAGGCACGGACCCGGCGCGTACTTGCAGGCGTTCGTCAGCAGCTCGCTGACCACCAGCTGGATGATCTCCATCGCCCGGCTGGACACCGGAAGGCCGTGGAGGGCCTGCAGGCGCACCAGGAACGTGCGGGCCGTCTCACGACCCTGGGCGATGTCACCGGGAACGCCTTCATAAGCCGCCGAGACCCTGATCAACTCGTCGCGTACCAGGGAACTGTCCTTGCGGGCAGCCTCGTCCATGCGATCCGCCCGCTTCCTGAGCTGTGACCGTTACGTCAGCCGTCTACCCCCAATGTCGTGGAACACCAGCACGTCCGTGGGAAAAAGCGGCACAGCCACACGGGCGGAGCAATGGGGCGCCCGACCCGGTACCGCGTAGCCCGTAGGTGCCGCCCGTCGGATCGCGCAGCGGTTCGTTCACCGTGGTTCCGCCCGCCGCCGGAACGCGTGTGATGCGTGAGGACGGGTACGCGGTGGAGCGGCCGGGAGGGGCCAGTGACGGTCGATCTGCCGTGCGGCGCGCATTGTGCCGGAGAGCGGCGGCCCGCGGGGCTGCCGGGTGAGGGGTGTGAGGTGTGGCTGCTGAAAGGCTGGGCGCGGCGTCACTGGTCCGGCTGATGCAGGCCAGCCATGTCGCGACGCTCGAGCAGCTCCCGGACATGATCGCCGAGCACGCCGCCGCGTTCGGCGTGCGTGACACGGCTGTCTTCGTCGTGGACCTCCGTGAGACGGTGCTGCGCCAGCTCACCGGCGCGGGGACGGGCGCAGGCGACGGCGGGCAGGAGTTCACCGTGCGGGGCAGCCTGCCCGGCCAGGCCTATCAGCGTGTGGAACTGCTTCCCGAACAGGACAGGACGGGTGACAGTCCGAGCGGCCGGCGGTGGTGGGTGGCGATCACCGACGGCGTGGAGCGCCTGGGTGTCCTGCGGGGCGAGACCGACACCGACGGCGAACCGGTGCGTCAGGCGCTGCGTGACCTGGCGTCGATGACGGCCCTGCTGCTGCTCAGCAAGCGCTCCTTCAGCGACTCCTACGCCCGCCTGGTGCGCACCGAGCCCATGAACGTGGCCGCCGAGATGCAGTGGAACCTCACCCCGCCGACCGCCTACGCCGGACACGGCGCCACCGTGGGCGCCGTGATGGAGCCCGCCTACCAGGTCGGCGGGGACGCCTTCGACTACGCGGTGGCCGGCAGCACCCTCCACCTGAGCGTTTTCGACGCCATGGGCCACGACACCACCGCCGGGATCACCGCCAACGTCGCCGTGGCCGCGTGCCGCAACGCCCGCCGTCAGGGCGCGTCACTGACCGAGACCAGCCGGCAGGTGGAGGACACCCTCCTCCAGCAGTTCGGAACCAGCCGGTACGTCACCGGGATCCTCGCCGACCTGGACATGAGGACCGGCCGGCTCACCTGGATCAACCGCGGCCACCCTCTGCCGGTCCTGCTGCGCCGTCATCGCTGGACCACCGAACTGGACTGCCCGCCGGCCGGCCCCATGGGCGCCGATCTCGGCCTGCCGGTGACCGAACGCAGCGAGCAACTGGAGCCCGGTGACCGCCTGTTGCTGTACACCGACGGAGTCATCGAGGCCCGCGACGCCCAGGGCGGGCAGTTCGGCCGGGAGCGGTTCACCGACTTCATCCTGCGGCACCACTCCGGCGAGCACACCCTGCACGAGACGCTGCGCCGCCTGATGGCAGCCGTGCTGGAACACCACGACGGCAAGCTCGACGACGACGCCACCGTCCTGCTCACCGAGTGGCGCGCCGGCCACCAGCAGAGGCTGATCCCGTGAGCGGCCCCGACGAACAGGAGCGGCGATGAGCACCGATCAGTCCGCCCCCGACGGCCGTCAGCTGGACGTGCACGTGCGCGCCCTGGCCGCCGACCGCTCCCTCGTGACGGCCGCGGGCGTCCTCGACCTGCGCACCGCCCTGCGCCTCTCGGACGCTCTGCTGCCCCTCCTGCGCGCCGCAGGCCATACCGTGCTCGCCGACCTGTCCGGCGTCGCGTTCATGGACTCCACCGGCCTGACCTGCCTGATCGCCGCCTACCGTACGGCCAGGACCACCGGCGCCCGCCTGGTGCTGATCGCACCCAGTGAACGCGTGCGGCACATGCTGGCGCTGACCGGCACCGACCAGGTACTGCCCAGCTATCCGACCTTGGGCAGCGTCCCCGACTGACCGTCCTGGTGGCCGCGTGATCCCGCGAGCACGTGAAGCCGCGAGCACGGCACATCGGGGCGGCCTGCCCCGATGTCGGCGCGGTCAGGCGGCGCCGGACCTCCGCCGACCGGCCTGCGGACGCGCGCCGGACACCTGCCCGCCTCCCTGCCCGCCGCCCTGTCCGCCGCCCTGGATCAGGCGCAGGTGCCGGGCACGGGCATGGCGGGGCGGCCGGGACGTGCGCATCAGCCAGTCCTCGACGAGGATCATGCCGTACAGCATCACGCCCACGCTCGGCAGCAGCAGGCACGCGACGATGACCACGGTTCGGGCTCCCTCACGGCAGACAGCCGTCACCGGGTGCCCGCGCGGCGCCCGGCCATCGATCCGACGGTGTGAAGGTCCCGTGACGTTACGGGGCCCCCGTACGGCGAGCGCAGCCCCGGGTCAGGTCGTCCAGCGGGGTGACACCCGTCGACGCCGGGGCCGAGCCGGGCTGCACGGCGGACGGGCGGCGCCTGGCCGGTGGGCTGTTCGGGATCAGCCGTGAAGCGTTTCGTTATGGCCCGTGCTGTCTGGGAACACATGCGACATCCACCGACCGTGTGATCTGTCCGGGCCCCCGCACGGGCCCGGGCCGAATACGCAACGCCCAGGGAAAGGGAACACGATGACCAAGGCGCGGGACATCATGACCGGCGGGGCCGAGTGCATCGGCGCCGAGGAGACGGTGCTGGACGCCGCTCGCAAGATGAAGGACCTCGGTGTCGGCGCCCTGCCGATCTGCGGCACCGACAACAAGCTCAAGGGAGTGCTCACCGACCGGGACATCGTGGTGAAGGTCCTCGGCGCGGGCAAGGACCCCGCCACCTGTCCGGCCGGTGACCTCGCCCAGGGCGAAGCCGTCACCATCGGCGCCGACGACGACGTGGACGAGATCCTGCGCACCATGACCCAGCACAAGGTGCGCCGCCTGCCGGTGATCGACGGACACGACCTGGTCGGCATGGTCGCCCAGGCGGACGTCGCCCGCTCCCTGCCCGACCCGAAGGTCGGCGACCTGGTCCAGGCCCTGTCCACCGACTGAGGCGGGCCGCCACGCCCCAGCCTGCACCGTCCGTCCGGGAAGCACCGCGACACGGGTGCGGGCCGGGGTGCACGCCTGGGCGCCGGGCCGGGGGAGTGACGAGCCGGGGGAGGGAACGAGGGGCTCGACGCGTGGCCCCGCCCCCGGTACCCGACTTCGAGGACCCGATCCAGGCACACGAGACGTTGCGCAATCCTCACCATCCGACCCAGCCGTGTGAACCGCCCGCGCGTGTCCCAGCCGTGGCGCGGACACTCGGCGGCCATGGACGTACGGAGTTCACCCGTGATCGACCGTTCCCTGTCTGCGCTCGCCCAGGGCTACACCTGGCTGCCCGGCCTGCTGCGCGAGCGCCCCGACGGAGTGGCCCGCACCCGTGTGATGGGCAAGCCCGCGCTCGCCGTGCGCGGACCGGAGGCCGTCCGGTTCTTCTACGACGAGGAGAACGTGCAGCGCTCCGGCGCCCTCCCGGGACCGGTGCTGAGCACCTTGTTCGGCCACGACGCCGTCCACACCCTGGACGGCGGCGCCCACCGCGCCCGCAAGGAGTTCTTCCTGCCGCTGCTGCACGCCGACCGGATCGCCGGCCTCGTCGAACACGTCATCCCCGCGTGGGACGACGCGGTACGGGAGTGGAGCGGGTCCGGAGGGGCCGTGCTGTTCGACGCGGCGAGCGTGGTGCTCACCCGCGGCGTGTGCCGCTGGGCGGGCGTCCCGCTCGACGAGGGCGCCGGAGAGGCGCAGGACCTCGCCCGTGACCTGGTCGCCATGGTCGACGGCTTCGCCACCGGCGGGCCACGGCACTGGCGGGCCCGGCACGCCCGCAGCCGGCAGGAGGAACGCTTCACCCGGCTGGTCGAGGACGTCCGCTCGGGCCGGGTCACCGCCCCCGAGGAGTCGGTGCTCGCCGCTGTGTGCCGGCACCGCGAGGCCGACGGCGAGCTGCTGCACCCGCACACGGCCGCCGTCGAGCTGCTGAACGTCGTCCGGCCGACCGTCGCCGTCTGCTGGTTCGTCGCCTACACGGCGCACGCGCTGCATCTGCAGCCGAACCAGCGCGAACGGCTGCGCGCCGGCGACACCGCCTACACCGCCGCGTTCGTGCACGAGGTGCGCCGCTTCTACCCGTTCGCCCCCTTCCTCGGCGGCCTCGCCGTACGGGATGTGTCCTGGCGGGGCGTCTCGGTGCCGGCCGGCGGGATGGTGCTCCTCGACGTCTTCGGGCAGAACCACGACGAGGAACTGTGGGGCGACCCGTACGTCTTCCGTCCGGAGCGGTTCCTCCAGCACGCGGTCGAGCGCGACGAACTGATCCCGCAGGGCGGTGGCGAACCGCGCACCGGCCACCGCTGCCCCGGTGAGGGCCTCACCATCGGGCTGCTGGAGGCCCTCGCGCTCCGCCTGGCGCGCCTCGACTACACCGTCCCCGACCAGGACCTGCGGATCTCCCTGCGGCGGATCCCGGCGCGGGTGCGCAGCGGCTTCGCCGTTCGGGACGTACGGGTGCCGAGCGAGCGGGCGTTGACGCCCGTGTGACGTCCTCGCACCGGCCCTCTCAGCCGGGCGAGCCACCCGCCGGCCGTACCTCGAAGCCGCCCCGCCCGTCGAACCGCACGTCGTACACGGCGTCGAAGCCGTCGGCGGGCGAAGGCCGGCGCAGCCGCCGCAGCGTGGCGTGGAAACCCACGTCGGGCACGTGGGCGCGGCCCGTGCGCTCGGCGTTGCGCCGCAGTGAGCCCGCAAGGTCCGGCGGGAACCAGTACGCGGTGACGGCGGCTCCGTGCGCGCGGGCCGCGGCCACCAGCGGACCCCACTCCTCGGGAGAGGGGTTGGTGTTGTCCACCGCCACCGAGCGGCCCGCCGCCAGGGCCTCCTCGACCAGCCGCATCTGCCGTGCCTGCTTGTGCCGGGCCGAGCGCGGGAAGAGGTCCTTGCTCACCAGCAGGTGACGGTCCCGCAGGCATCGCTGGTAGAACGTGGACTTCCCGGATGCCTGGAGCCCCACGAGCACCACCAGTTCCGTCACGGGGCGCAGCCCTTCGGCGGGCGCCGGACGGACATACCTGCGCGGCGCAACGAACGGGCAGGCGTCGAAAGGTCGCCCATGGTGTGCGCGGTCGGCCCCCGGGTAGACGCACGACCGAAAGCCGCCCCGAGCGGCGACCGCAACGAAAGAACACACATGGTCATCCCGCTTATGAAGCAGGCGGCAGATGAGCAGGGCAGGGACGAGCACGCCACGCTGCGCTGCAGCGCGGTGTGGGACGACGGCGCGGCCCGCGCCGTCGACGCGCGCCGGGCCCTGCGCGCCTTTCTCGCCCACGCCCGGCATACCGGCCGCCACCGCGTCTCCGCCCCGCTGACGCTGGACGCGGAACTCACTGTCAGCGAACTGGTCACCAACGCCATCCGGCACGCCCCCGGCCCCTGCGGGCTGATCGTGCAGTTGGCCGGTGAAGAATTGACGATCACTGTGTGGGACACCTCCACCGAGGAACCTACGGTGCGCCAGGGCGACCGGCATCGCGTCGGAGGCCACGGACTCCACCTCGTGCACAGGGTCAGTGAGAGAGTCGTCGTCGCGCCCCACGCCCGGGGGAAACAGATCACCGCCTGCCTACGCGAGGCACCTGGCGACACCACTGCGGCCGGCAGGAGCGTTCTGCCCGCTTCCCTCTCCGGCAGACCACGCAGGTGAACGTCGGCGTCGTCCCACCGGCCGGTGGTCCTCCACTCCGGCCGGTGGTCTCTCACTCGGACCGCGCAAGGCAGCTTGCCCGCGCTCAGGCCCCGGTTCCGCTGCCGGACCGACGCTCCTCGGCGGCCTCGGCGGTGTGCCCGGTCTCGTCCCGGTCCTCCTTCTCGACGCCTTCCAGGGGCTTGCCCGCCACGGTGCCCTGATCCGTCTGGTAGCCCTCCTTGGCGCTCGCCGTCCCCGGTATCGACCGCTCCTGCGCCTGCCGTTCCGCACCCGAGTGGGCGCCGGGCTCGTCGGCGCTGCGGGCCCGGTCGTGCGCGTCACCGTGTCGGTCGTTGTGGCCAGCCATGACAGTTCCTCCGGTCGGTGGTGCGATCTCGCCGGGTTCCCTCCGAAGGAGGGACGGAAACGGCCCGGCCTCTCCCGTTCGGGCACGGAGCCGCCTGGTCCCGTGTCCCGGGTCCCGTGCCCACGGAGCATGCGATCACTCTCGTCGACCTGGGCTTCATCTCGCGGCGCACAGGTATGCCGAGGCCGTGGGGAAGCTGGAAGAGTGCGCACAGATGGCCGGTCACGGACCGACTGGCATCGGTCCGGGGTGGGAGCGGATGGCTCCGCACGCCCCTCCGGGTGGGTCAGGCGCGGTCGCCCATGAGGGGTGGTGTGAAGCGCGGGGTGCGGTCCTCGATGGCCTGGGCGGCGTCGAGGATGCGGTCCTCCGCGAAGCGGCCGCCGATGAGCTGGACGCTGACCGGCAGACCGTCCACGAGCGCCGACGGCACGGTGACGGCGGGGAAGCCCAGGAGGGGAACGGCGGTCATCGGCCACATCGCGGTGACGAGTTCGGCGGCCCGCTCCGGGCTGACGAGGTCGGCGTCCTGTTCGAAGGGCAGCTCGGCCGAGACCGGTGTGAGCAGGATCCGGTCGGTGCCCAGCAGTTCCTGGAGCCGGGTGATGAGCGTGGACCGGCGTGCCCAGCCGTTGATGTACGTCTCCAGTGAGGGGCTCTCGCCCCACACGGACGCCGCCGCCGCGAAGGAGTACTCCAGGGAGGTACGGATGTCCTGGTCTCCCACCTGATGGACCAGCGGCAGCGTCGGCCGGAAGTCCTCGTAGACGAGCAGCGACCAGATGCGCGCGGCCTCGGCGAGCAGCGGCAGGCCGTCGAGCTCCTCGACCTCGTACCCGGCGTCGGTCAGCCGGGCGACGGCGTCGTCCACGGCCCGGTCGACGCCGGGGTGGTTCTTCACGGTGCCGATGCCGCGGACGACGCTGACCGCGGCCTTCGGGCCGTGCGGCAGGTCGGCGGGAGCGGCCGGGACGCCGTAGGGATCCCGCAGGTCGGGCGTGGTCATGACGCGCAGCGCGAGCCTGGCGTCGGCCACGGTCCGGGCCAGGGGCCCCTCGACCGCGCAGGCGTGCACGGTGGGCGGGAAGTCGAGCTGGATGCGGCCGGCGGGCGTGTCGACGCAGGCGGGCGGCGCCCAGCCGGAGACCCGGCCGACGGTGGGGCGGACGCCGACCACACCGCAGCACGCGGCCGGGTAACGGATCGAGCCGCCGATGTCGTTGCCCTGCGCGAGGGGGGTCATGCCCGCGGCGAGGCTGCTGGACGCGCCGCCGCTGGACCCGCCGGGGGTGCGTGCCGGATCCCAGGGGTTGAGGGTGCGGCCGTGCAACTCGTTGGTGGAGAACCAGCGGTAGGAGAACGCGGGGGCGTTGCTCCGCCCGAGCAGCACCGCACCGGCGTCCCGCAGCGCGGCCACGCACGCCGCGTCGTCCTCCGCCGGGGCGCCGGCGAGGGCAGGCACGCCATGGCTGGTGACATGGCCCCGCTGGTCCGTATTGATCTTGGTGGACACCGGTACGCCGTGCAGCGGCCCGAGTTCGGCGCCGGCGGCAACGGCCTCGTCGGCCCGGCGGGCCTCGGCGAGCGCCTCGTCGGGGCGGAGGTCGACCAGCGCCGCCAGCTGTGGATTGGTCTCCTCGATGCGCTCCAGACAGGACCGCACGACCTCGGTGGAGGAGATGTCGCGGGCGCGGATGGCGGCGGCCAGCTCGGTGGCGGAGCGCTGCCACAGCTGGGCGGCCGGGTTCTGGGATTCCATGATCGCCTTAGGGAGGAAGGCCGAAGGACCGGGCCACGGCCCGGTCGGACGGCGGGACGACGAAAGGCCGCTCCGGCGCCGCGGACAGCGAAGGCGGCGAGACGTCGGAGAGCGGCGGTACGGCGAAACCGGCCTTGCGGGCCGGACAGCGGGCACGGGCACGGGCAGGGGCACGGCACGGGCACGGCGGGCAAAGGGAAGCAGTGGTGGGCACGCAATGACGTTGTACAACGTTGTTGCATCTCCCGGTGGACCTCACCCTCATGCGCGCCTCGCGGCTTGTCAAGGCCCCCCGGCGACCCCAGCGGCAACCCCCGGTGGCACCCAGCGGCCTCCCGGCCGGTCGCCGGAGTGGCGTCACTCGGCCGACGCCTCCGTGGCTGCTTCCGCCCGCAGCAGTTCCAGGGTGGCCAGCGCGGCCCGGGTCCCGCGTTCGGCGGGCCAGCCCTCGGGGTCTTCGAGGGCGGCGAGCCAGTACCCCCGGAACAGCAGGTGGAGGATGTCCGCGGCGGACGGCGGGAGGGCGGGACCCGCCTCGCTGATCACGGCCGCCAGTGACTCGTGGTGGGCGCGCGCGGTGTCGGACCGGGCCTGCTCGACCTCGTGCCCGGCGGCCGGGCCCGCGCTGATGGTCTCCATCAGCAACCGCCGCATCACCTCGTCGTCCCCCCTGGTCGTGCACATCCAGCGGGCGAGGGCCGTCAGGCGTGCCGGCCCGTCGAGGCCGTCGAGTTCCTCCTCCACCTCGCGTCCCCACTCCTCCTCCGCGTGGCGCAGCGCGTTGACCATGAGGCCGGCCCGGCTCGGGACGTAGTTGGTGATCATGGCCGTGGATCCGCCGAGCTGTTCCGCGACCGCGCGGATGGTCACGGCGCGCACACCGCGCTCGCGGGCTACCTGGATGGTGGCGGCGGCGATCTCGTCGAGCCGCCGTGCCTCGTCTACCTCGATCGGCATGTCATCGACCTTCAAGTGAAGTGTTGACCGGGTGAAGAACAGCTGCAATGTTGTCATACAACGCCGTTGCACAACGTCGTTGTATTTCATTTGGCTGGAGTTCTCCCATGCCCATGCCCGTGCCCATGCCCTTCTCCTTCGAGCGGGTCACCGCCGCGCCCGTCGCCGCCGATGCCCGCCAGCACATGGTCCGTATGCGCGACGGCGTACGACTGGCCACCGACGTCTACCTCCCGGCGCGGGCCACCGGCGCGACGGACGACGAGGCCGCGTACCCGGCGGTATTGGTCCGCCTGCCCTACGACAAGAACAGCCGGTACGTGTACGCCGACCGCATCGCCCGCCTGTTCACCGCGCGCGGCTACGCCGTGGTGGCGCAGGACGTGCGCGGGAAGTTCCGCTCCGGCGGCGCGACCGTCCCCTTCCTGCGTGAACGCGAGGACGGCTACGACACCATCGACTGGGTCGTGCACCAGTCCTGGTCGGACGGCCGGGTGGGCATGTTCGGCGACTCCTACTACGGCTTCACCCAGTGGGCCGCGGTCGCCGCACAGCATCCGGCGCTGCGGGCGATCGTGCCGCGCGTGACCGCCGCCGACTTCGCCGCGATCTGGCGGCCCGAGGGACAGCCGCAGCCGGTCTGGCTGGAAGGCATCGAGTACTTCGCGCACCACTGGGTGGACAACGACACCTACGAATACCAGCCGGACCGCTCCCTGCGGCCCGTCATCGAACAGTACGAACAGGCCTTCGCGGCCATCGGGGCGCGTTCCCTCTGGTTCGACCTGCTGGCGCCCCGGCAGGCCGGACTGTCCACGCAGAGCGGACTGCACCCCTTCGACGCGCGGCCGGTCCCGGTGCTGCACTGCGTCGGCTGGTTCGACAACATCCTCGCCGCGCACCTGCGGGACTACCTGGAACTGGCCTCCCGGCCGGGCTGGGACGCCGTCCAGTACCTGTGGGCGGGAGCCGTCGACCACGAGAACTACCGCCTCGCCGACGCGCCGGTGTGCGACGAGGACGACCACAACACCAGCGAGGCGGCCCTCGACCGCATGCTGCCGGGCTATGTCGGCCCGGCCGTCGACTTCTTCGACGTCTTCCTCAAGGGCGTCCGCCCGGTGACCTCACTGTCCAAGGTGACCTGGGAACTGGGCCACGCCGAATGGCGGACCTCGCGGACCTGGCCGCCGGCCGGCAGCACCGTACGCACCTTCTGGCTCGCCGAACCGGCCCGCGCGGCCGAACCGCTGCCGGGCGGCCTGCTCGCCGACGCGCCCGCCCAGGACGAACAGGACGTGCGCTGGGTCCACGACCCGGAGTCCCCGGTGCCCTCACCGCTCGACAACTCCTTCGCCCACCTCCAGACCCACCCCGACCTGGCACCGCTCGCCGACCGCGACGACACGCTGACGTTCTCCGGGCCGGTGCTGGCGGAACCGCTCGACCTGGCGGGACCGCTGGGCCTGGAGCTCCATGCCACCAGCAGCGCCCCGCTGTTCGACGTGTTCGCCAAGCTCCTCGACCTCGCCCCGGACGGCCGGGCCACCCAGATCGCCCGCGGCCAGCGCTCCGTCGGCACCGCCGGGACGACCGGTGAGATCCACCTGGACCTCGGCCACACCGGCTACCGGCTGCGCCCCGGTCACCGGCTCGCCCTGCTGCTGGCCGGCAGCGACCATCCCCTCTACCTGCCCGCCACCGGGACCGGCGAGAACCCCTGGACGGCGCTCACCGCCAAGCCCAGCACCCAGACCCTGCGCACCGGCGGCGCGTACCCGTCCCGCCTGACCGTCACGGTCGCACCGCGGCCGACGGCTTCCTGAAGCCCCGCGGCCCACTCCTCCGCACCCGCCCCGCGGCCCACTCCTCCGTACCCGCCCCGCGCCCGCACGCGTCCGACACCGGCCCGAGGACCTTCTCCGCAGCACTTCCCTTCCCTGAGGACTCCCCATGCAGGCTCCCAGAACCACCGCCTCCGTCGCCCTCGCCGCGTGCGTCCTGCTGACGGCGACCGCATGTACGTCGGGCTCCGCCGGCACCAGCACCGCGCCGGCCGCCCCGAAACTCACCACCACCACGCCCGCCGCCACGGGCGCCCTGGACAACGTCACGTGGAACCTGCCCATGGGCGAGCCGACGACGCTGGACCCGGCCCGGGTCGGCGACTACTCGCCCAGCACCGTCGAGTCCAACCTCTGTGATTCCCTGCTGCGGCTGAAGGCGGACTACTCCGTCGGCCCGGGCCTGGCCTCCTCCTGGGACCAGCCGGACTCCACGACCCTGGTGCTCAACCTCCGTAAGGGCGTCACCTTCTGGAACGGCCACCCCATGACCGCGGACGACGTGGTCGCCGGTCTGGAGCGCCAGCGCGATCCCGCGACGCAGAGCGTCAACGCCACCCTCTTCGCGAGCGTCGAGTCGATCAGGGCCACCGGCGCACACCAGGTGACCGTCCGGTTCACCAAGCCCGACGTGCTCTTCCTCAAGGCCCTGGTGAACGGCTTCGGAGCGGTCAGCGAGGCGTCCTACGTCAAGAAGGCGGGGCGTTCCTACGGCACCGCCAAGGGCGGCCTGATGTGCACCGGCCCCTTCGAACTCACGTCGTGGAAGCCGGGCGAGTCCATCACCGTCCGGCGCAACGACGCCTACTGGGACACCTCCCTCAAGCCCAAGGCCAGGCAGGTGACGTTCACGTTCGTCACCGACAGCTCCACCCTGGCGAGTGCCCTGCTGTCCGGCCAGATCGACGGCAGCTACGAGATCAGCTCCGCCGCCGCCAGGACGCTGCGCTCCTCCAGCGCCGGCACCGTCTACTACGGCCCCTCCGCCCAGACCAACTACCTCACCGCCACCAGCCCTTCCTCGCCCCTCGCGGACCCGAAGATCGTCCAGGCGCTCTCCCTCGTGCTCGACCGCGACGCCCTCGTCAAGAACGTGTACGACGGCGCGGCCCAGAAGCTGAAGACCTTCGTCCCGCCGTTCGTGTGGCAGAAGAACGAGGCGTCCTCCGTCTACGCCAAGGGCTACGACGCCCTGCCCGCCGTCCCCGGTGTCGACGTGGACCGGGCGAAGAAGCTGGTCGCCCGGGCCACCACCGAGCAGCGCACCATCTCCGTGGCCATCCCCGCCGGTGACCAGCAGTCCCTGCAGACCCTCACCTTCCTCCGGGCCGGCGGCGAGAGGATCGGCATCGAGATCGTCATCAAGCAGCTCCAGCCGACGCAGATGTCCGGCCTCTTCTACGACGCCTCCCTGCGCGAGGGCCTGGACGCCACCATGGTCATGGGCTACGTCGAGATCCCCGAAGCCCTCTCCTACGCCCAGCTGCTGACCGCCTCCGATTCCCTGTTCAACTGGACGAAGTACCACAACGACAAGGTCAGCGCCCTGCTCGGCGAGGCCCAGGCCACCCTGGACCCCGAGCGGTCGGCCGACCTGTTCACCCGGGCGCAGGCGCTCTACACCAAGGACCTCCCCCTGCTGCCCATCGCCTCGCCCTACGAGCGCATGTTCCTCAACAAGCGGCTCAGCGGCGCCCCCGCGTCCTTCGCGTACATCAACATGCCGTGGGCGGCCTACCTCGGCGCCACCGGCGAGGCGGCCTCGTGATCGCCCGCTTCGTCGCCCGCCGCGCCGCGACGCTGGCGGTGACCCTCCTCGTCGCCAGCGTCGTCATCTACGGCGCGCTGTTCCTCTCGCCGGGCGATCCCGCCACCCTGCTGGTCGGCGGCGGCAAACCGCCCAGCGCCGAGCTGCTGGCCGAGATCCACCGCCAGTACCACCTGGACGACCCGTTCCTCCAGAGCTACTGGCGCTGGCTGACCGGCATGCTGCGCGGCGACGCCGGCCAGTCCCTCAGCTACCAGGACTCCGTAGCCCACCTGCTGGCCGCCCGGGCCGGCAACACCCTGTTCCTCATCGCCTACGCCGCCGTCGTCATCGTCGTCCCCGGCGTGGCCCTGGGCACGGTCGCCGCACTGCGCGGCGGCTGGGCGGAGACGGCCGTCACCGCCGTCTCCACCACGCTCATGGCGATCCCCACCTTCGTGATGTCGGTGCTGCTGATCTGGTTCCTGGCGGTGCGCCTGCCGTGGTTCCCCGCCTACGGCGCCGGCACCGGCTTCGGCGACCGCGTCGAGCACCTCACCCTGCCCGCCCTCGCGCTCGCCGCGTCCTGGCTGGCCTACGTCACCCAGGTGACCCGGGCCGCGGTCCGGACGGAGCTGGGCTCCGAGCACGTCCAGACGGCCCGCAGCCGGGGCATCGGGGAGCGGTTCATCATCCGCAAGCACATCCTGCGCAACGCCTGCGGACCGATCACCTCCGTCTCGGGCGTCGCGGTCGCGGGCCTGATCGCGAGCTGCTCGATCGTGGAACAGGCGTTCGGGGTCAACGGCATCGGCGCGCTGCTGATCCAGAGCGCCGCCAAGCAGGACCTGGCCGTGGTCCAGGCCGTGGCGCTGCTGACCGTGGTGGCGTTCACCGTGATCAACACCGCCGTGGACCTGGCCACCGCCGCGCTGGACCACCGCGTCCCGCTGGGAGGAAGCACGTGAGCACCTACCAAGTGGCCGCCCTCGCGGGCGGCCGCCTCCGGCTCGGCCGCGTCGGCCGCCTCACCCGCGGCCGGGGCGTCCTCATCGCCGCCGGCACGGTCGTCGCCCTGGTGGTCCTCGCCGCCGTGTCCGCCCCGCTCCTCGCACCGTACGACCCGAACGCCGTGGACCCGCTGGCGGTGTCGCAGCCCAGCTCGGCGGCGCACTGGCTCGGTACCGACGACACCGGCCGGGACATCCTCTCCCGGCTCCTGTACGGGGCCCGGCCCAGCCTGCTGGCGCCCGCCCTCGTCACCGTCACCGCCGGCGTCGTCGGCACCGCGCTCGCGGTCAGCGCCGCCTGGCTCGGCGGCTGGTACGACCGGGTCGTCTCCGGCGCGCTGGACGTCGTCTTCGGCTTCCCCGGCCTCGTCCTCGCCGTGGTCGGCGCGGCCGTCTTCGGCGCCGGACTCGACATCGCCGTGGCCACCCTCTCCGTCGCCTACCTGCCCTACATCGCCCGCATCGTGCGCGGCGCGGCGCTGCGCGAGCGCTCCCTGCCGTACATCTCGGCGCTGGGCATGCTCGGCATGTCCGGCCGGCGGATCTGCCTGCGGCACCTGGTGCCCAACCTGCTGCCGCTGGTCCTGGTGCAGGCGACCACCTCCTTCGGCTACACGATGCTCGACGTGGCCGCCTTCTCGTTCATCGGGCTCGGCTCCCAGCCGCCCACCGCCGAGTGGGGCCTGATGGTGGCCAACGGCTCCCCGGGCATCCTCGCCGGCCGGCCCGAACAGGCGCTCTACGCCGGTGTGGTGATCGTCGTGTTCGTCGTCGCCTGCAATCTGCTCGGCGGCGAGCTGTCCCGGCGGCTGTGGGGAGAGAACCGGTGAACCTCCACGCGACCGAGACACCCCTGCTGGAGTTCGACGCACTGCACGTCACACTGCCGGTCAAGGGCGGACACCGCGCCGTCATCCACCGCGTGGACCTCGCCGTACCGGCGGGCAGCGCGGTGGGCCTGGTGGGCGAGTCCGGCTCCGGCAAGTCGCTCACCGCCCGCGCGGTGCTGCGCCTGCTGCCGCCGGGCGCCCAGGTCAGCGGCGCGGTCCGCTTCGACGGAACCGACGTCACCGCCATGGACCCGGCCGCACTGCGCGCCCTGCGCAGCCACGGAGCGGCGATGATCTTCCAGGACCCCCGGGCACACATCAACCCCTTGCGCACCATCGGGGACTTCCTCACCGAAGGGCTGATCACGACCCGGGGAACGCGCCGCAAGGAGGCGGAGGCCAAGGCCACCGCCCTGCTGCGCGAGGCCGGGATCGCGGACGCGCCGCGGCGGCTGCGCCAGCGCCCGTCCGAACTCTCCGGCGGCCTGCTGCAACGCGTGATGATCGCGGCGGCACTGCTGGGCGAACCCCGGCTGCTGCTCGCGGACGAACCCACCACCGCCCTCGACGTCACCACCCAGGCCGAGGTCATGGCCATCATCGACGAGGCCCGCGTGCGCCGCGGGCTCGCGATGCTGTTCATCACCCACGACCTGGCGCTGGCCTCGGCCGTCTGCGACCGCATCGCCGTCATGTACGCGGGCTCGGCGGTCGAGGAACTGCCCGCCGGACGGCTGCACGACGACGCCCGTCACCCGTACACCCGCGCCCTGCTCGCCTCCCGGCCCGACCCAGGAGCCGGGGCGCAGCCGCTGCGGGCCATCGCGGGCAGGCCGCTCTCGGCGTTCGAGACCGGCCCCGGCTGCGCCTTCGCACCCCGCTGCGCGGCGGTCCAGGACCGCTGCCGGACCGAGAGCCCGGACCTGGCACCCGTCGGCGACGGCCTCGCCGCCTGCCACTTCCCGCATCCGTCTCGGCATCCGTCCCCGCATCCGTCCCCCCATCCCTCCCCGGGTCCGGCCGCGCTTCGCGGCGAACGGCACCGACAGGAGTGCCCGTGAAGTCCACCGAGACCGCCGCGCCGCCCGTGCTGGAAGCGGTCGGGTTGCGCAAGACCTTCGGCGACTTCGTCGCGGTCGACGACGTCACCCTGTCCCTGCCGCCCGGCGGCTCACTGGCCGTGGTCGGCGAGTCCGGCTCGGGCAAGACCACCACCGCGCTCATGCTGGCCGGCCTGGAGCGGCCGACCGAGGGCACCGTCCGGTGGAGCGGCCGGGAGATGCCCGGCCGCCGCAGGGCCCGGGCCGCCGAGCGCGGCCGCACCGCCCGGGACGTGCAGATGGTCTTCCAGGATCCGTACGCGTCCCTGGACCGGCGTCAGCGGGCCGGTGACTGCCTCGGGGAGGTCGTCGCGCTCCACACCGACCTGCGGGGCAGTGCCCTCGACACGCGGGTGGCCGAACTGCTCGACCAGGTGGGGCTCGACACCCGGCAGGCCCAGTCCCTGCCCCGCGCCCTGTCCGGAGGCCAGCGCCAACGCGTCGCCATCGCCCGCGCGCTGGCCGTACGCCCGCGGGTGCTGGTGCTCGACGAGGCGGTCGCCGCGCTCGACGTCTCGGTCCAGGCGCAGATCGTCACCCTGCTGCGGGAGATCCGCGAACGGACCGGCGTCGCCTACCTGTTCATCACCCACGACCTCGGCATCGTGCGGCACGTCTGCGACGAGATCGTGGTCATGCACCGCGGCCGGATCGTCGAACGGGGCGCCACCGGCTCCGTACTGGACAACGCGCAGGACCCGTACACCCGTACGCTGCTCGACTCCGTTCCCCGCCGCGGCTGGAAGCCCCGTCGCCGCACCGCGGGCACCGGCACCGCGTGAGCATCCGGCCGCCCAGCGTTCCACCACCGCATCCGGCCGCGCCGCGCCGTTCACCGGTCTCCCGGCCGCCCAGCGATCCATCCGCATCCGACCGAACCACCGTCCACCGTCCACCGTCCACCGTCCACGAGACTCCTCCCGGACGCCGTCATCCAGCACTCACTCCCGAACGGAGCCACCTCCATGTCCTCCATCCCCGGCCTGACCTTCGCCTTCGAGATCCGGGCCCACGTCAGCGAAACCCTGCACATCGGCCACGGCGACGGAGAGGTGACCGAGTTCACCCCCATCACAGGCGGCAGCGTGGACGGCCCCCGGTTGCGCGGCACCGTCCTGGCGGGCGGCGGTGACTGGAGCAGCACCCGCGGCGAGGTGTGCGAACTCGACGCGCGCTACCTGATCCAGGCCGAGGACGGCGCGGTCATCGACATCGTCAACCGCGGCTTCTACCGGCCCGGCCCCGACTGTCCCGACCAGTACGACGACGGCCTGCAGATCTCCCACGCCGGTCACTACTACCGGACCTCCCCGGTCTTCCGCACCGACGCGCCCGCCCACCGCTGGCTCGCCGGCACGGTGTTCGTGGGCCTCGCCCGGCCCGAGGACGACGTGGTGGTCATCCGGATGTACGCGGTCGACTGACATTCAGACCCCCGGCGGCCCGAAGGGGCTTCCATGACCGGCTTGTGGCTCGGCATCCGTCGCTCCCGGGCCGTTGTGTGCCTTCCGTTCGACGGTGTCACTCGTCGTCCGTGGTGGCTGCCGGGTGCCTGAGCGTGGAGATCGCGGCGGACAGCTGCTTCCGCACGTCCTCCGTCAGCGAGTCGCCGTTGACCGTGTCCACCAGCTCCTGAGCCACATGGTGCATCTTGGTGTTGGTGTTCTGGGACGTCACGACCAGGGTGGTCCAGGCATCCTCTGGACTGAGCCCGAAGCTGGCCATCAAGATGCCGCGGGCCAGGTCGATCGTCGGCCGGGTCTGCATCGCCCGTCGCAGCTGCGCCAGCTCTATCCGCAGGTCCTGCGCGCGCTTGCCCTGCGCGGACGGGTCCTGCGCGGACGGGTCCTGCGCCGACGGGTCCTGCGCTCCGTCACCGGGGTCTGGGGGAGTGGTCGGGTCCGCTCCCGTCAGGGCCGCTCCCGACTCTGTGGCGCGGGGTGCCGGACCGTGTCGTCCACCGGTGCCCGCAGCGGTGAACAGGGAGCGCGTGTCGGTGAGTTCGAGCACCCGGTCGACAACGGGGCTGGTGGCACGGAGCGTGACACTCTTGGATTCGCCGAGCGCCTGTTGCCGGATGCCCAGGAGAACGTTGAGGGTGGAGCAGTCGCAGAACTCGACCCCGCTCAGGTCCAGTTCGAGGCCCTGGTCCGACTCGGCGAGAGCCGAGCGCAGGGCACGCCGCACCTGCTGCTCCGCTTGAAGGTCGAGTTCACCGCGTACGGTCACGGCCACCCGGTCGCCGTGGCGGGTGGCGATGACGCTCATGCCGGAGGGGCGGTGTGCCCCGGTACGGTCAACCGCCCCCTCGCATCCGCCGGCGTCTCCCGACCCGGGGTGCGCGGAGTACGCCGACTGCGGCATGGCACTCTCCCACGGTCTCTCGTCCACTTGCCCCTCCACGGTCACGCCTGAACACGAATACGTCAACAGATACATGAAATCAAGTTCGCGTATTTGTGTGCGTGAAAGCTCGGGCGTATGATGCCTGCATGGGTGGAGTGCCTGAACCGCACAACGGATGGACGTTTCTTACCAACCACGCGCGCGTGCTCGCCGTCATTGCCGACGATCCGACCGCGCGCATCCGGGACATCGCCGCGCACTGCCGACTGACGGAGCGCGCCGTCCAGAAGATCATTTCGGACCTGGAGCAGGACGGCTACCTGTCGCACACCAGGGAGGGGCGCGGCAACACGTACCGGATCGAGCCCGGCAAGGTCCTGCGCCACCCCGCCGAAGCCGGCCTCACCGTGGCTTCCCTGCTCTCGATGCTGGCGCAGGACGAAGCCGATCGCTCGACGCACAGCGGCGTCGGCGCCGACGGAAGCCGGCTCGGCTAGTACTCCAGCCCTGGAACACGCCGACCGCGGAGGGCGTGTGATCGCGCTGCGTGTGATCGACCGCCGCGCTCCGGTCAGATCCGCCAGCCGCGGATCCGGTCGGCGGCCTGGTAGACGGTGGCCTTGCGGGCCTGGATGTCGCGCACCAGTTCCACCAGGGCGCCGTAGGGCGGATCGATGCCCTCGCCCGAGGTGTGCATGTACGCGACGACGACCTGGCAGGCGTACAGCGAGTTGCGGTACGGCAGCGGTTCGAGCCGGACGAGGGTGTGCAGCAGAGCTCCTGCCCGCCACGCGGCATCCGGCGCGGCGACACCCGGCCGGGGGATGCGGGTCTTGTGGCGGGCGACCGCGGCGACGAGGGCCGAGTAGTCCGCGACCGTGACGTCCTCGGGCACGGACTGCTCCTGGATGTCGAGCAGCCAGGGAATGTCGATGTGGAGCACCATCAGGCGGCTTCGGCTCCCTGGTGGCGGCCGGCCGGGGGGACCTCGTCGGGGAAGGCCTCGTCGAACTCCTCGCGGTGCTGCTCACCCCAGGAGACGGCGTACCGCACGAACTGCTGGCGCAGCCGCTCGCGCAGGGACAGGTCATGGACGTACTGCTTGAGGGAGGTGCCCGCGGCCGCGGCGGCGGCGCGCAGCTCCTCCATCTCCTCGTCGCTGTAGCTGATGTTCAAGGACGGCATGCCAGCATGGTACCTACTAGGTACCTGACAGGGGGAGTGGCTCTGCCCCACTCCGGTCTCGTCGGTCTCACCGAGCACGTCATCCCCATGCGGGCGTACCCGCGCCTGTGACGCGTCGTTCCAGTTCTCCTTGGACGACGCCGGCCGGCGGCGCCCTCTTCCGTGCCCTCTACCGAACTTCCTCGCCGGACTGACCGCCGAGAAGCCAGTCACCGCCGCGACCAATCAGGAATGGCCACGTACGAGTCCGAGCGGAGGAGGACACACCGGCTGGCCCGACGACGCCGGCCCGACCGACCAGAACAGCCACCTCCGTATCGACGGAACGAGCATCCGTCCGGACCGAGTTCATCATCTGCGGATCCCGCTGAGCACGGTCACAGGCCGCGACGCCCCCGACTGGCACACTGTCACTCCTGCCCCACAACCATTACGGCGTCGCAGGAGTCTTCCTGCTGATCGTGATCGCGCTGCTTCACGAGTGCGGTGGTTTCCCCGCGCTTGCCCGTGCCCCACTACGCCGAAGGACACCGCAGACCCGACATGCCCAGACCTCGACACCTCTGGATCGCGGCGGCCGTGGCCGCAGCCGGCCTGACCGGAACGTTCGTGTTCCAGTCAGGCCCCGGCCACACCACCGGTACCCCCGACGACGACCGCAAAGCCGGACCGGTCCGCGCCCACGCACGCACCGCCGCGCTGGAGACAACGGGCGGTGGCGGCCAGGCGACGTTGAAGCGGCGGGACACCGAGCTGTTCAGCATGCTGGGCATCACCTGGACCGACCCGTCGGCCCGCATCACGGGCACCATCGAGGCACGCACCCGCGCCACCGGAACCGGGAAGTGGTCCACCTGGCTGCGCCTGGACGGCGACAGCGGACAGGGCGAGGCCGCCGCCCGGCGCGGCGGCACCGAACCCGCCTGGGTGGGGCCCTCCGACGGCGTGGAAGTACGCGTCAGCGCCGACGGCAGGACGACGACCCAGTTGCCCGCCGGTCTGCGGCTGGACATGGTCGACCCGGGGAAGGGCACCCCGAACGACATCGAACCGGCTGCGTACCGGGCCGACGTGTCGGAGGAACCGACGCCGACGGCCGATGCGGGCGAACCCGGTGAGGAGCCCTCCGCGGATCCCTCGCTGAGCGACGAGCCCACCGCCACGCCCACGGTGACCGAGACCGGGACGACACCGGCTGCGACGCCTTCGACCGGGACGCCGACACCCTCCTCACCTCCCTCGGCCACGCCGTCCGTGACCCCGACCGCCACAGTGCCCACGGCTCCGCCGTCCACCGCACCGCGTCCGACGATCACCTCGCGCGCCGCCTGGGGTGCGGACGAGTCGATCAGCCCCGAAGAGCCCGGTTACCTGCCCGGCGGGAAGATCAAGGCCGTGGTGGTCCACCACACCGCCGAGAGCAACACCTACACCTGCGCCGACGGCCCGGCCGTCGTGCGGGGCATTTACGCGTACCACGTCCGGCAACTCGGCTGGAAAGACATCGGCTACAACTTCCTCGTCGACAAGTGCGGGACCGTTTACGAGGGCCGCAAGGGCGGCGTCGACCGTCCGGTGATGGGCGCCCACGCCTACGGCTTCAACGCCGAGACCACCGGCATCTCCGTCCTGGGCACCTACACCGATGTCGCGCCGAGCGAGGCCGCGATGGTCTCGGTGGCCAGGATCGCGTCCTGGAAACTCGGCCAGTACGGCGTCAGCCCGAACGGCACGACCTCCCTCACCGCCGGTGACAGCGGACGCAACTACACGGGCGCCACCTGGTCCAAGGGAGCCCAGCTGAGCTTCCCGACCATCCACGGCCACCGCGACGGCTACAACACCCAGTGCCCAGGTGACCAGTTCTACGCCAAGCTGCCCACCCTCCGCGGCTGGGCCGCCGGACCGGTCACCGGACTCGCCGTCAAGTCCGTCACGGGCGCGGGCCTGTCCGGCACCACGTACTACACCCAAGCCGGCATCACCGTGAACTGGGCCGCCACCACACCTTCGTCGCTGATCGCGAAGTACGAGCTGCTCGTCGACGGCAAGGCGGCGGTCACCACGGCAGGCACTGCCACCTCGGCGAAGGCGACGCTCACCGTCGGCACGCACCAGGTGCAGGTCCGCGCCACGCACCAGTCCGGCGGGACCACCACCTCCGCGGCCGCCACGGTCGTCGCCGAGACGACGGCCCCGACGTTCACCACCAAGCCGACCCTGGCCCTGCGCACCGGAACGGTGAACACCACCGCCGTGCCCGTGACGCTCAGCTGGAAGGCCGCCGACAACAAGGCGTTGAAAGCCGTCAAGCTGACGGCTCCGCTCAGCGCGACATACGGTCCGACGACCACCGTCGCCCACCACACCGCCAAGTCGGGCACGGCCACCGCGTGGTCCATGACAGCGTCCGACCAGGCGGGCAACACCGGCACCGCGTCCGTCTCCGGCAGCCCGGTCATCCTCCAGGAGACCTCGGCCACCAAGACCGGCACCTGGACGGCCAAGTCCTCCACCAGCTACCTGGGCGGCAAGTCGTACTCCAGCACATCCAAGAACGCCTCACTGACGTGGACCTTCACCGGTCGCTCGGTCGCCTGGGCGGTGTCCCGGGCCTCGACCTCCGGACAGGCCCACATCTATGTCGACGGAACGAAGACGGCCACGGTCGACCTGAAGTCCTCGACCACCAAGTACCGTGACGCGATCTGGACCAAGACCTGGTCCGCCAGCGCCAAGCACACCGTCAAGATCGTGGTCGTCGGTACGTCCGGACGTCCCGCCATCACGACGGACGGCATCGTGTACCTCAAGTAGCCGCGCGGGGCGGCAGGAGCAGGAGCAGAAGCGCGGCGCGGCGCGGCGCGTCGAAACGGCGAACTCGACGCAACGCTCGTGCTGCTACTGCTACTGCTGCTGCTCGCGCCGGCGGGCTGTCCGACCGGGGAGCAGGTGACGCGCCTGCTGCCGGAGACCGGGGAAAGGCGATGATGTGACCGCGACCCCTGGCGGTCCGTCAGGGTGACTGCTCGGTGAGCCGGCGGTAATCCGGGTGCGGTGGGGTAAAGGGACGTCGATCGATCCCGTTGAGAAGGAGCCGAGGATGACCGACGATGCCTATTTGTTCCTGCTTGACGACCCGGCCATGCCCCTCGGCGTGCCTCCGGCCGCCGTCGGTGAGCTGGCCTGCATGGAAACTCCCGCGGTACGGGCATGGCTGGACGCTCACGGAAGCACGTCCACATCTCCGGAGCTGCGGGTGCTGCCACCGGAGGAAAGGGGATCCGTTCCCGAGGGCGCGGAGCGCCTGCCGGTCCCGCTGAGTGACGAGGAACTGAACCAGGTGCGTCACCGGCTCGCCCCCGAGACGGTCGCCCAGGTCGAGGAAGAGCTGCTCGCCTACCGCGACTACGCGGACGGCCGGGACGGGCTGATCGGGCGGGCCTTGGCCGCGGGCGTGCCGCCGCACCGCATCGTGGAGCTGACCGGAGTGGACCCCGCGACGGTGACGGCCGCGGCGGGTGGCTGAGGAGGGAGCAGCGGGGTTCAGTGGCGTGCCGCAGAAGCCGGCGGCAGCAGCAGCACGTCCCGGTGCCGGGCCGGGCCGGCAACCCGCCCAGCAGGTCTGCCAGTTGGCGGCCCGCCGCCTGCGCGAGGGGGAAGCGACGTGAGGACCGTCTCGGCATGGGTCCGCAACAGCGCTGCGGGGCACCCCGGTCAACGGCCGCCACTCGGCACCTGTCCGACTCGTCGGGTTGCGTTGTGGCGGCGCCGTCCAGGACAGGTGTTCTGCTCGTTTCCTCCGAGGAGGACCAACTCGGCGCGCGCGAGCGGCGGTGACGCCCAGCCGGGGCAGCAGCTCTTTCGCGTCGGGCGCCGTCAGGGAAGGCCGGCCGGGACGCGTTCCAGGACCCCGCCCGCGAAGACGTCGTACAGCGGCAGGGTTTCGAGGTGGACGTAGCCGATGTGGCAGTCACAGACGGCCAGCGGGCAGGGGCGGGGGCGCAGGGCGGCGCGGTAGGAACCGTCGTAGAGGTTGCCCAGTTCGGCACGGACGAAGTGGCAGCGGCGGACGGTACCGTCGCCGTCGACCGAGATCACCGAGTCGCCGGTGCGGCAGGGCAGCCCGGCGCTGGTGTGCGGGGTGCGGCTGTAGGGGAACAGCGGGTCGAGTGCGGTCCACCGGTCGGCGTCGGCGTCCTGGTAGGTGTGTCCCTCGGCCGCGTTGATCCACAGGTAGACGTGTCCGGGCAGATCGGCGCGCAGGCGGCGGGCCGCCTCCAGGTGTTCGGGCAGGCCGACGACGCCGACGCTGAAGCGGATTCCGCGGTCGGCCAGGTCGCGGCACTTGGTGAGGAAGCGGTCGTAGGGGGTCTGGCCCGGGTGGTAGGTGCACCACAGGGCTAGGGTGCCGGCGTCCGCCTCGGCCAGCCAGTCGGTGCGGCAGCTGAGGTTGGTCTGGATGGCCACCCGGCGGATGTGCGGGAGGTGGGACAGTTCCGCGAGGGTGCGCCGGTACCAGGAGCGGACCAGGCCCTCGCCCCACGGGGTGAAGAGGAGGGAGAGCCGGTCGTCGGTCCGGTCGCCGGCCCACTGGGCGAAGCGTTCCAGGGCGGCGCGGTCGGCGCGGAGCTGGGCGGTCGAGTCGCGCCGCTTGGCGAACGGGCAGTAGGGGCAGTCGTAGTCGCAGGAGGCGAGCGGACCCCGGTACAGGACAGTCAGATCCATGGCGGGACGGTCACTTCCTCGCGTAGTCGGACATCGCGGCCCGTACGGTCGGGGAGAACAGCTCCGGGCCGATGGCGTCGGAGTGCGCCAGGCCCTCCGGAGTGAGCCGCAGGGTCGTGGAGCCGGTGTCGGTCAGCCAGCCGCGGTCGGCGAGGCGGTGCAGTTCCGGGCCGAAGTCGTCGGCGGGGGCGCTGCCGAAGCGGGCGCGGTAGTCGTCGACGGCGAGCCCCTCGGCCTGGAGGAGTGACTGCAGCAGGTGACGGCGGCGCGCCTCCTGGCCGTCCATGCGGTAGCCGACCTCGGCGCGGCCGAAGTCGGCGGTGGCCACGTAGTCGTCGATGATGCCGCGGATCTCGTGCGTGCCGACGGCGTAGTCGAACGAGTAGTGCACGGCGGAGGTGTAGGAGCGGGCCCCGCAGCCGAGGCCGATCATGCCGTCGGTCTGGCAGGCGTAGTCGTCGGCGCCCTGCGGTGGGGCGTCGGCTCGGCGGAACATGCGCATGGACTGCTGGGTGTAGCCGTGCCCGAGGAGATGGTCGCGGCCCGCGCGGTACAGGCGCAGCCGTTGCTCGTCCCAGGCCGGGTCGGGACGGTGGTCGGCGCCGCGGCGGCCGAGGCCGGTCAGCGGGCGGACGTAGAGCGGATAGAGGTAGAGCTCCTCGGGGCGCCAGGCGAGGGCCGCGTCCAGGGAGTGCCGCCAGCTCTGTTCGCTCTGGCCGTCGATGCCGTAGATGAGGTCGATGTTGAGGACCGGGATACGGGTGTCACGGATGCGGGCGAGGGCGGCCTCGACATCGGCGCGGCGCTGCGGACGTACGGCGGCCCGCGCCTCGGAGTCGACGAAGCTCTGGATGCCCAGACTCAGCCGGGTGGTCCCGCGTTCCGCCAGGACACCGAGGCGGTCGGCGGTGGCGGTGGCCGGCGAGGCCTCCACGGACAGCGGGATCGCGCGCAGGCCGGCGCCCATGCCGTGCTCGGCGATGTCGCACAGGCGCTCCAGCTCGGCCGCGGTGAGGAAGGTGGGCGTGCCGCCCCCGAAGGCCGCGGTGGCGAACCGGACGTCGTCCGCGTGTCCGAGCGCGTCTCGTACGGCGCCCGCCTGCCGTTCCAGCGCGTCGAGGTAGGCGCCGGTCAGACCGTCGGGAGCGCCGATGCGGGTGAAGAGGTTGCAGAAGCCACAGCGGACCTCGCAGAACGGTATGTGCAGGTAGAGGGAGAGGGCGTCCTTCGGTTCCGCTGCCCACAGCGAGGCGAGCGCCGGGCGGTCGGGCAGCTCGCGGTAGGCGGTCTTGTGGGGGTAGGCGTAGACGTAGTGCTGGTAGGGGCTGGTCAGCTGGGCGGTGGTCATACGGCGGCCTCGGCGGGATCGAGGAAGAAGTGGGCGTAGGGCACGGTCCACACGGACTCGTGGCCCAGGCGGTGGCCGGTGTAACCGTCGTCGCCGTAGGCGGTGCCATGGTCGGAGCACACGATGGCGAAGCAGCGGCGACGGCTGCTCGCGGCGGCGAAGAGCCGGCCGATGTGCCGGTCGACGTACTCCAGCGCGGCGGCGTGCGTACGGCAGGTGTCTCCGGCCTCACGCGTCGCGCCGGGCAGGTGGAACCAGTTCGGCTGGTGCAGGGCGGAGACGTTCACGAACAGGAACAGCCGCTGTTCGGCGGGCAGCCGGCCGATGACCTCTTCGGCGCGGGCGATCTGATGCTCGAACGAGTGAGGTGAGGTGACGCCGAACTCCGGCTCCCAGTGGGACTCCTGGAAGAGTCCGGGCAGCACCGAGCCGAGCGGGCCCTGCTTGTTGAAGAAGCCCACACCTCCGACGCACACGGTGCGGTAGCCGGCCTCGGCCAGGCCGGACACGAGATCCGGGGTGTCGTAGACGAACGTGCCGTCGGCGGTGGTCTCGCTGCCCGCGAAGCTCGCCGCGAACAGCCGTGGATGAGGCCCGGGGGCGGCGGGTGTCGGCAGGAAACCCGCGAAGATCGCCTGGTGGGAGGCGTAGGTGAAACTGCCCGGCGCGTGGCGCTCCTCCCAGCGGCCGTCGGGCAGATGGCGGGCGAGGTGCGGGATCCGGCCCGCCGCCGCCAGTTCGACGGCCACGTCGTGACGCAGCGTGTCGAGGGTGACGAGGAGGATGTCGTGACTGCCGACGACCTCGTTCATGTCCGGCTCAGGCATGCGGTGTCCTTGTTCTGTACAGGGCTGTACGGGCTGTACGGATCGTGCGGGCCGGACGGGGTGTGACCGTTCAGGACGGCCGCCACCTGCGCGGCGTAGGTGTCCAGGCCCTCGGCGCCGCTGCCGGGCAGGCCGGTGAGCCGGGGCAGCAGATCTCCGAAGGCGTTGATCTCGCCGACGAAGGCGCGGCGCCAGCCGATGGCCGGCAGCAGGTCCACACCGACGCAGAGGGTGCGGGGGAAACAGGCCGCGGCCCGCTCGCACACGCCGAGCACGTCGGCCCACCGGGCGCCCGCCGCCTCCACCGCCTGCCGGGCCGCGTCGAGGTCGCCTCGGCTGCCGCCGAGATGGAGGTTGGTCAGCGGCGAGCGGCTGGTGCGGACCACCGCGTGGGTGGCCCGGCCCGCCACCACGACCACTCGCAGGTCGGCGGCGCGGCCCTGCTGGGAGGCCTTGGGCAGCCAGCGTTCGAGGTGCAGGCCGTCGGGGGCGAGCGCGTCGACGATGGCGGCGATGTCCTGTTCGCGGTCGTAGCGGCGCACCTTGAGGGAGTTGTGCAGACGGCCCTCGGGGGTGAGTTCCACGGAGGTGGTGGCCCTGATCCGGCCGCCGCCGGTCTCGACGGCGAGCACTCCCGACGCGGACGAGCCGTGCGCGGGTTTGACGAACAGCCGCGGCATCCGGTGCTCGCGCATCAGCGTGCGTACGTCGTCCCAGCCGCGCACCGGGGCGCTCCGCGGGCCCGAGGTGGGTGAGGCGGGGACGGGGACGCCCGCCGCGTCGAGCACGGCGTGACAGCGGCGCTTGTCGAACAGCACGGCGAGGTCGTCGGGGTCGTCCAGCCGGATGCCGCCGCGCAGGCCGCGCAGCGCGGCGGTGAACCCGGCGTACCAACGGGCCGACCCCTCGACCCGGGTGGGGTCCTGGGCACCCCGCAGCAGACGGTCGACCTCACGGTTCTCGCCCGGTGAGTCGACGCGGACGATCTCGTCGGCGGCGAACCCGGCTCCCCGGGCGCGCAGGACGTCCACCCAGGGGACGACGCGCGGGCCGGGCAGACCGGCCGCACGGACCGCGTCGCCGAAGAGGGCCACCCTGCGGTTCTCCGGGTTGCCGACGACTGCGAAGCACGGCCGGGAAGGAGCCGCCGGCCGGGCCGCTGAGGGTGTACTCACTCGCCCACGGCGACGTATCGCCAGACCGTGCCGTCGTCCTCCGTCTCCTCCTCCGCGTCGTCACGGTCGAGGTCCACCTCCACGCCCGCCGGTTCCAGGGTCTGCCGGACGCGGTCCTCGAAGGGCTTGCTGAGGTAATGGTGGTGCAGGTCGAGCTTCTTGAGGTGGGTGAGCGGCTGACCGCCCAGCAGCGCGCCGGCGCCCTCGTCGGTCAGGACGCCCATGGACAGGTCCAGCACCTCCAGCCGGGCCACGACGGGCGCGGAGGCGACGGCCGCGGCGACGGCGTCCTGCATCTCGCTGTTGCGCAGGGCCAGATGACGCAGGCGCGGCAGCCGGGCGCCGGACAGGATGGGCTCCAGATCGGTGGCCTCGCTGTCGCCGCCGTAGTCAGGGGTGCCCAGCCACAGGTCGAGATGTTCCAGGGCGGGCAGATCGCTGCCGCCGATGCCGCGCACCACCTCGGCGGGCAGGCCACCGGTTTCCACCACGAGCTTGCGCAGCGCGCCGTGGCTCAGCGCGGGGAACTCCAGCCCCGTTCCGCCGCGCACACCGAACTCCTCCAGGGCGGGGAAGCCGGTGAGCAGCGGGGTGACGTCGGCCTGGTTGATCCAGGAGATCTCGCACTCCTCCATCACCATGTCGCCGAGGAACAGTGCGCGCAGCTCGGGGAAGCGCTCCCGGGCGGCGAGCAGGGCCTCGATGACGCCGGACGGGCCCGTGTCGTAGGCCTCCGCCCAGGCGCCGACGATCAGGGCCCGTACGCGTGTGGTGTCGAGGGCGGCGCAGAAGCGCGCGAAGGCTCCCGCCCAGTCCTCCTCGGAGTCGTACACGTCGGCTTTGACGCGCCAGGCGACGGAGTCCGGGCCGGGCAGGCCGTCCGTCTTCGCGTCGGGGCCCGGGAAGTCGTGGGCGGGCAGCCGGTACAGCGTGCGGAGGTGGTCACCGATGGTCATGCGGCTGCTCCTGAGCAGAAAGGGTGTGCGGTCTGTGATGACGGCAGTTCTACCAACAGGCACTGACAACCCCGGTGGGCGGGGGCTGGCTTGAGGGCGCGTTGTCAGTGGCGGCCCGTACGGTCTTCGTCATGAGGCCGGTGCGACGGGCACCCGGCGGTGAGGGGAGAGCCATGTACCGGCAGGGAGACGTACTGATCGTGCCCGTGAAGGAGGAAGCGGTGCCCGCGCATGTGGCCCACACGCCGAGGGAGCGACGTGACGCGCGGGGCCGGCTCGTGCTGGCGCTCGGCGAGGTCACCGGACATGCCCACGCGGTCGTCGGACCGGGGGAGTTGGTGCGTGAGCCGGGGCCGTTCGGTCCGTTCCTGCTGCACCTGCCCCAGGGCGGGCGGGTGGTGCATGAGGAGCACGCGGCGATCTCGCTGCCCAAGGGGTGGTACCGGGTGATCAGACAGCGGGAGTACGTGCCCGGGTCCGTGCGGATCGTGGCGGACTGAACAGCGCTGGGCGGGCGGGCACATGGCGGAGACGCAGATGAGGGGCGGGCACATGATGGAGGGGTACGTGACGGAGGGGCTCATGACCAGGGCGGACACGGGCGCGTCGGCGGTGGAGGACATCTCCTCCGACGGCCTGGGGGTGTGGCGCGCGTGGGCGTCGGCGACCGTTCCGGCCGACCGGACAGCCGCCGAGGACGGTGTCCGGTGGGCGTACCGGCGGGCGGGACTCGCCGCACCGGAGCGTGTGGTGTGGGCCGGTTCGCCGCGCGCGGCCGTCACGCTGCTCCGGGAACTCGCGGACCGGGGCCCCAGCGTGCGGGATGCGGTCCGCAGCACGCCCTGGGCACTTGAACGGCGCCGTCTCCACGCGGAGTTGGGGGCCGCGGGCTGGTCGGCGCACTGGGCGGCGACCGGTGGACGGTTGTGGGAGCCCACCCAGGCCCTCGTGGACCGGATCCGCACCGGCGTCCTCGACGAGCTGGTGGGCCGGCAGACGGGAGCGGCGGCCGCAGAGACCCGGCTGCTCCTTCTGGACGCGGTGCTCGGGCAGCACGACGCGCCCTGGCTCGCCGCGTTCGCCACGGACGACGGGCCGCTCGACGGTGTGGCCGCGGTGTGCCGCAGCGCGGGCTGGTGGTGGCCGTACGCCCGGGTGGCGGTCGTGTCCGAGCGACCCGTGGCCCTGCACCGGGACGAGGCGGGCCGGCTCGACCACGGAGACGGCCCGGCGCTCGCCTACCCGGACGGTTTCGCCCTCCACGCGTGGCGCGGTATGCCCGTCCCGGCTGAGTTCCTCGCGGAACTGCCCGCGCTCACACCGGAACGGATCCGTTCCGAGGAGAACGCCGAGCTGCGCCGGATCATGCTGGAGCACTACGGCTACGACCGCTATCTGACGGACTCCCAGGCCCAGCCCGTGCACCGGGACGAGACGGGCACCCTGTGGCGGATCGACCTGCCGGACGACGAGCCGGTGGCGATGGTGGAGGTGCTCAACTCCACTCCGGAACCGGACGGCACCCGGCGCACGTACTGGCTGCGGGTACCTCCCACCACCCGGACCGCGAAGGCGGGCGTCGCCTGGACGTTCGGAGTGGAGCCCGAGGTTTACGCGCCGGTCCGGGAGACCTGACGAAGACGCGCCCGGTCGAGGCCGAGGAACGAGACGGCCACGAGGCACTGGAGGAGGACGGAACGGCCGTCTGCCTCGCCTTCACCGCCTACGACTTCGACTGATCGCCTGCGACGTCGACCAGGATCCGGCCCGGGCGGAGCCTCTTCGGTCACGTCCAGAGACCGACCGGAGGTGAGCGCGACCGCCCGCCGGCGGTCCCCGGGATCAGGGTGACTGTGCCGTCCAAGCGCTTCACGACGCCTCCCAACGCAGGGCGTCCGAGATGGACTTGACACCGCCGTGCGCGGTGAGACCGCCGTCGACGGGGATGTCGGTGCCGGTGATGAAGGACGACTCGTCGGAGAGCAGGAAGATCACGAGCGGGGTGACCTCGTCGACGGTGCCGGTGCGCCCGAGCGGGGTCTCGCGGACGTTCGCCTCGCGGAACGCGGGCGCGGCGGAAGCGGTCATCTCCGTCTCGATGTAGCCCGGGTGGATGGTGTTGACCCGGATGCCCCGGGGCCCGAGTTCCAGTGCCGCCGTCCTCGACAGGCCGCGCAGGCCCCACTTGCTGGTGGTGTAGGCGACCGGACAGTGGGCGGTGAGCGCGGCGGAGGAGCCGACGTTGACGATCGAGGAGCCGGGCGGCAGCAACGGGGTCAGATGCTGGATGCCGAGCAGCGGGCCGATGACGTTGACGTCGTGCACGCGGGCGAAGTCCTCGACCCGTACGGCGTCCAGGCGGGCGCGCCAGGTGATGCCGGCGTTGTTGACCAGGCCGTGCACCTGGCCGTAGGACCCGTGCAACTCGGCGGCGAGATCGGCCCACTCGCTCTCGCTGGTGACGTCCAGCCGGCGGCAGTCGCCCGTGGGGTTCACGTCGGTGGCGATGACCCGGGCGCCCTCCCGGGCCAGGGCCTCGGCCTCCGCGGCGCCCTGGCCGCGGGCCGCGCCCGTGACGACCACGACCTTGCCGAGCAGCCTCCCCGGGCGCGGGCCGGTCATGACCGCTTCCGTGGCCGGCGCCGGCCGGTCGGCAGGGGCACCGGTTCGGCGCCCGGCACGACGGTGTTGGTGAGGGTGCCGATGCCCTCGACGGTGAGGGTGACGGTGTCGCCGGGCTTCAGGGGCGGCGGGGTCCGCTCGCCGCGAACGCCCCACAGTTCGGCGAGGCAGCCGCCGTTGCCGCAGGTTCCGGAGCCGAGCACGTCGCCGGGCACGACGCGGGTGCCGCGGGAGGCGTAGGCGACCATCTCCTCGAAGGTCCAGCTCATGTGGGACAGCAGGTCCTCGCCGACCACCTCGCCGTTGATCTCGGCGGTCAGCCTCAGGCGCAGGAAGCCGTCCCCGTCCCGGAACGGCTCCAGCTCGTCGGCGGTGACCAGGTGGGGGCCGAGGGTGGTGGCGGTGTCCTTGCCCTTGCACGGGCCGAGGCCGACCTTCATCTCCGCCGACTGCAGGTCGCGGGCGGACCAGTCGTTGAGGACGGTGTAGCCGGCGATGTGGTCGCGGGCCTGCTCCGGCGTGAGGTCGCGGCCCTCGCGGCCGATGACGGCGGCGACCTCGAGCTCGAAGTCCAGGAGGGCCGAGCCGGGCGGCACCGGGATGCCGTCGCCCGGGCCGTAGACGGCGTGCGGGTTGGTGAAGTAGAAGGTCGGGGCGGCGTACCACTGCTCGGGGACGCCGCCGGTGCCCTCGACGGATCGGCGGACGCCCTCGACGTGCTCCTCGAAGGTGACGAAGTCCCGCACCGACGGCGGCTGGAGCGGTGGCAGCAGCCGTACGGCGGACAGGGGCACCGGGGGGCCGGCCTGCTGCGGACCGGCCTGGTGCGGACCGGCCGGAAGACCGGCCCGCAGCAGGTGCAGGAGATCCGTGCCGACGGGGAAGGGGCGCACCGAGTCCTCCTCGACCAGGCCGCAGCGGTGCACCCCCTCGTACACGAAGGTCGCGAAGCGCATCGTCGGCCCCTCAGACCGGCGGCGCGACGAAGCAGCCGCGGTCGACGTCGTTGAAGGACTCCTTGGCGACCAGCTCGTTCATCGGATTGGCCGTGCCCCACTGGTCGGTGACCTCGGGCTGGGAGAAGTCGTAGACATGCGGGTGCCAGGTGTCCTCGTCGAGGAGTTCCAGCTCGGTCGTGTACTCGACGGTGTTGCCGTGCGGGTCGAGGAAGTAGGTGAAGGTGTTGTCGCCGGCCATGTGGCGGCCCGGGCCCCAGATCTTCTGGAATCCCGCGCGCATGACCCGGCCGGAGCCGCGCATGTACTCGTCGAGACCGCGCATCTCGAAGGAGACGTGGTGCAGCGAGGTGTGCGGGCCCTGGGCGATGGCCATGGAGTGGTGCTGGCTGGAGATCCGCATGAAGTGCATGACCTCGCCCATGTGCGGTGAGCTGAGCGTGTCGGAGAGCCGGAAGCCGAGGTGACGCTCGTACCACTGCCGAGTCCGGTTCAGGTCGGGGGAGTTGAGGACCACGTGCGACAGCTTGACCGGGATCGCCTCCTTCTCCTCGATCCTGCGGTGCCGCCGCACCTCCACGTCGGCGGACACCTCGATCGTGCGGCCGTCGACGTCGAAGAACCGGAAGCCGTAGCCGCCGCCGGGGGTGTCGACCGGGCCGGGCCGCGAGATCAGCCGTACGTCCTGGGACAGCAGCCGCTCGGCGAGCGTGTCGACGTCCGTGCGGGACGCGGCGCCGTACGACACGAGATCCAGACGCTTCTCCCGCGCCTTGCGCAGCCGTACGACGTACTGCTCGGGCGAGCCCTCGGCGGCCAGGAAGGAGATCCCGGAGTCCTCGGCGACCTTCGTCAGGCCCCAGACGCCGGCGTAGAAGTCGAGCTGCTTGTCGTAGTCGGGCACGGCGAGGTCGACGTGCCTCAGGTGGGTGAGCAGTCGGGCGTTCATGATGTCGGTCCTTCCGTCAGCAGGGCGGCGGCGTTGCCACCTCGTACGGCGTCGAAGTCGGCCTCGGGCAGCCGGGCGGCGCGCAGCGCGCCGACGGGGTCCTCGGTGCCCATGTCGAAGGGGAAGTCCGAGCCGAGCAGGACGCGGTCGGATCCGGCCGCGCGGATCAACTCCCGCAGAGTGTGCGGGTCGTGGACGAGGGAGTCGAAGTAGAGGCGCCTGAGGTAGCTGCTGGGCGGGTGCGCGCAGCCGGTGCCCGCGTCGGAGCGGGCCGACCAGGCGTGGTCGGAGCGGCCGATGTGGGTGGGCAGGTAGCCACCGCCGTGGGCGGCGATCAGCTTCAGGTCCGGGTGGCGGTCCAGGACGCCGGAGAAGATCAGGTGCGAGAGGGCGACGGCGTTCTCGGTGGGCTGGCCGACGGTGTTGGACAGGTACCACCGGTCCAGGCGCTGGTCGAGCGTGCAGCCGAACGGGTGCAGGAAGAGCAGCGCGCCCGTCTCCTCGGCCCGGGACCAGAAGGGCTCGTACGCCGGGTCCGACAGTTCCCGCCCGGGAGCGTGGCTGGAGATCTCCACGCCCAGCAGGCCCTGGCCGAGGGCGTGGTCGAGGGCCGTCACCAGCCGGTGCGGGTGCTGCAACGGTACGAGCCCGAGGCCCTTGAGGCGGTCCGGGGCGGCCCGACAGTGGGCCGCCGTCGCCTCGTTGGCCAGCCGGCAGAGCTTCTCGGCCGTCGCCTCGTCGGTCCAGTGGTGATAGTGCGAGGGCGACGGGCTCACCAGCTGGATGTCCACGCCCTGGGCGTCCATGGCGGCCAGGCGTACGACCGGATCGGTGAGCCTGGGGATGCGCTCGCGCACCATGGGGACGTTGACGGCGAGGGCGGCGGGGCCGTTGCGGCGGGCGTCCAGCGCCCGTGCCTCGGCGAGCCCCGGCAGGCCGTCCAGCAGAGCCTCGACCTCCGGCAGCAGGACGTGCGCGTGCACGTCGATCGTGGGCACCCTCACGGCAGCTCCCGGAGCATCGTCATGGTGCGGCCCATCAGTCCGGGTACGTCGGCGTCGCGCACGCCGTCCAGCTGCCACTGGCCGAGCCGCACCGACGCCTCCACCACCGCGCGCACGCGCGGGACGCGCCGCTCGTAGTACGCCTGGAACAGCGTGTCGTCCCAGTCGTCGGCGCCGGTGAGCAGTTCGGCCAGCACGAGGGCGTCCTCCAGGGACATCGCCGCGCCCTGGGCGAGCGTCGGCGGACAGCAGTGCGCCGCGTCGCCGACCAGCACGATGCGGCCGCGGTGCCAGGAGCCCTCCACCAACAGCCGGTCGAACCAGGTGTAGTTGACCTGGGCGGAGTCGGTGATGTGCGGCGTGATCTGAGTCCAGAAGCCGCCGTAGGCGCAGGCGAGGCGGCGCATCTCGGCGGCGTACGACTCCGGCGGGACCGACGCCCGGTCGCGGTTGCCCTCGACGACGTAGGCGTACAGGGTGGTGTCGCCGGTGGGGCAGTAGCCGGCGATGTAGGCGGGGCCGCCGTAGGCGAGGTCGGTGCGGACCACGCCGGGCGGGCGCGGGGCGGCGATCCGCCAGATGGCCATTCCGGTCGGTTCCGGTTTGTCGGGGATGCCGATGGCGGTCCGGGTGGCCGAGCCCAGCCCGTCGGCGGCCACCACCAGGTCGTAGCGGCTCTCGGTGCCGTCGGTGAACCGCACCCGCACGCCGTCGCCGTCCTGGTCGAAGGTCTCGGCCCTGGTGCCCAGCCGTACCCGGGCCCCGCTCGCCCGGACGGCGTCGATGAGGATCCGCTGGAGTCGCGGGCGCTGCATGCCGATCGTGGCGGGCAGGTCGTCGCCGCCGGTGCGCAGATCCCGGGCGACGTGCAGCACCGTGCCGTCGGGGGCGGTGATGCCGACGGAGCCGAAGCCGAAGCCGGACTCCTTCACCCGGTCCCAGACGCCGAGTTCACGCAGCACGCGCAGGGCGTTGCCCTGGAGGGTGATGCCCGAGCCGGCGGTGGCGTTCCAGTCGTCCCTGGCCTCGATCAGATCGACGGCGATCCCGGCGCGGCGCAGCAGGATCGTCACGGCGTTGCCGGCCGCGCCGCCGCCGACCACCAGGACCGTGCGGGGTGTGCTCATGGGGGAACTCCTTCGTTCCGCTGGTTACTTGACGGCGACCGGGTTGACCGGGGAGCCCACCGCGCCGGTGATGGGCAGCGGTGCGGCGGTGAGCCAGAACGCGTACACGCCGTCGGCCGCGCAGTCCCGGCCCAGTGCCTCCAGGTCCCACATCTCGCCGATCAGCAGGCCGATGTGGGGGATCGCCACCTGGTGCAGTGGCTGGAAGGCGTGCTCGAACTCGTTGGGCCGGACCTCGAAGCCCCAGGTGTCGGTGGCGATCGCCGCGATCTCGGTCCGGTGCAGCCAGCCGGCCGCGGTGAACGACAGACCGGGCGCCGGCCCGCCCGCGTAGTCGCCCCAGCCCTCGCGCCGCACCCGGGCCAGCTGTCCGGTGCGGACGACGACGATGTCCCCGCGCTCCACGGTCACCCCGTGCGCCTCGGCGGTCGCGGTCAGGTGCTCCTCGGTGACCGCGAACCCGTCGGGCAGCTCCCCGTCGTCGCCGATCACCCGGCCCACGTCGAGCAGCACACCGCGGCCGGCGACGTGCGGCGCCATGTGCTCGATGCCGGTGACCAGGTCGCCGTCCGAGGTGACGACCTTCTCCGCCGGGCGCCCGTTCCACGCCCTGCCGTGGTCGAAGATGTGCCCGAGCCCGTCCCACTGCGTGGAGCACTGCAACGGCATCGCGATCACGTCGTCGGCGCCGCCGATGCCGTGCGGGAAGCCCTGGTTGCCGAGGGCGGCGTCGGTGCCCGTGTCGAGCATGGTGTGCACGGGGTTGGTCCGGCGCCGCCAGCCCTTCTGCGGGCCGTGCATGTCGAAGCGCTGGGAGAGCGAGAAGCTCACACCTGTGCGCACCAGGGCCGCGCCCTGCCGGCGCTTGGCCTCGTCGAGGAAGTTGAGGGTGCCGAGCACGTCGTCCTCGCCCCAACGCCCCCAGTTGGAGCACGCCTTGGCGGCCTCGGCGATGGCACCCTCGGGGTCGAGGCGGTCCAGGGTCATGAGGAGGCCTCCGCCACGCAGCGGGTGCGCTGCGCGCCGAGCCCGGTGATCGCCCCCTCCATCACGTCGCCGTCGCGCAGCAGCCGGCCCCAGTGCATGCCGTTGCCGGCCGGGGATCCCGTCAGCACGAGGTCGCCGGGGAGGAGTTGGGCGGCCTGGGAGGCGTACGCGACCATCCGCGCCACGCTGAAGATCATGTCCTTGGTGGACTCGTCCTGCATGGTCGCGCCGTCGAGCTTGAGCGTGACGCGGAGATCACCGGGGTCGGCGATCGACTCGGCGGGCACCAGCCAGGGGCCGAGCGGGGTGAACCCGGGCGCGTTCTTGCTGCGCAGCCAGTCGGTGCCGATCTGCGGCATGTCCCGGCGGAAGACGGTGGCCCGGTCGGTCAGGTCGTTGGCGATCGTGTACCCGGCTACGTACTCCAGCGCCTCCTCGGGTGGGACCCGGTGGGCGGGCCTGCCGATGACGGCCGCCAACTCCAGTTCCCAGTCCGGCTGTTCGGCCCAGGCGGGAAGGACCACGTCGTCGTAGGGGCCGGTGATCGCGCTCGGCAGCCCGATGAACACGTACGGCAGGTCCTCCGCCGCCCGCCGGTCCATGATCTCCGCGGCCTCCGCGCGGCGCTCGTCCTCGGACCGGTCGTCGCCGGGGGCGCGGTGGGCCACGTGCAGATCGATCACATGCTGCCGGTAGTTCGCGCCGGACTGGAACACCTGGCGCGGCTCGACGGGAGCGTGCACCCGGAACTCACCCAGCGGCCGGCGTTCCGTACCGCAGTCGGCGGCCAGCTCGCGCAGTCGCGGCAGCGCCGTCTCCCAGCGCTCCAGCAGCCCCCGCGTCGTCAACGTACGGTCCAGCAGCGCGATGCGCAGGTCGATCACCTGGCCGTCCGGCGTGACGAGGGCGGGGAAGGCCGGCCCATCGGGGGCCGACAGGGTGGCGAGTGCGAAAGGCCCGGCGAAGAGCGCGGACGCGGGTTCAGGTTTCACGGACATGTCCTCCTGATTGCGGTGTGACTAATCTGGACCCCGCACCCGCGATCAGGGAAATCGATTCTGTGGATGCACGGCATCCACCGGGTCTATTTCCCCAGATCGGCGTCGTACCGCAAGGAGAGCCCCCGTGAATCTGGCCCGTCTCGACCTCAACCTCGTGGTCGCGCTGCGCGCCCTGCTCGAAGAGCGCAACGTCACCCGAGCGGGGCAGCGCGTCGGTCTCAGCCAGCCCGCCATGAGCGCGGCGCTGGCCCGGCTGCGCCGCCACTTCGACGACGACCTGCTCGCCCGCGTCGGCGGCCACTACGAGCTCACCGCCCTCGGCCAGGTACTCCTGGACCGCACCTCCACCGCCTACGACGTGCTGGAACGCCTCTTCGCCAGCCAGGCCGACTTCGACCCGGCCAAGGAGAGCCGCGAGTTCAAGCTGGTCGCCTCCGACTACGCGGTCGCCGTCTTCGGCACCGAACTCGCCCGCGTCGTCCACGAGGAGGCGCCCGGCATCCGGCTGCGCTTCACACAGACGCCCACCACCGTGGTCGACGACACCGCCACGCTGCTGAGCGCCACCGACGGTCTGTTCATGCCGCACGGTGTCATCAGCGACTTCCCGGCCACCGAGCTCTACGACGACCGCTGGGTCTTCCTCGTCGCCGACGACCACCCGAGCGTGGACGACCGGCTCACCCGGCAGGACCTGGCCAGGCTGCCCTGGGTCACCTACCAGCGGACCTACGACGCTCCGGCCGTACGCCAGCTCGGCATGCTCGGGATCGAACCGCGTGTCGAAGTCTCCGTCGACAGCTTCCAGTTGCTGCCGCTCCTGGTCGCCGGCACCCGGCGCATCGCCCTGGTCCAGGCCCGTCTCGCCCGGCTGATGGCGCCGCTGGCCGCCGTCCGTGTGCTGAAGCCGCCGTACGAGGCGGTGCCGCTGCGGGAGGCGATGTGGTGGCACCCCGTGCACACGCATGACGCGGCCCACATCTGGCTGCGCGAGACGGCCGAGCGGGTCGGCAGACGGCTCGCGGACGCACCCGGGGAGTGAGGCGGACCGTCCGGAGGTGACCGGCACATCCACACCGTGGATCGACGGCATCCGGAATAGGGATCACGCGAAGGGTGGTGGGCCGGCCGCGGTGTGGCAGGCATAGGCGTGGCCACGCGTTGTCGAGGCAGGCATAGGCGTGGCACGCGTTGGCGTTGCAAGAGGCCGCCTGGAGGTGGTCGTCGACGGTCACCGGCCTGGTCCGCGACGACGTCGCCGGCCTGCCCGAGGCGATCCGGGCGGTGGGCGCCCTCGGCTCGCGGGACCGCGGTGACCACGTCATCGCACGCTTCCAGCCGGAGACCATGGCGCCGGGTACGAGGCGGTGTACCGCAAGGTGCCGGCCGCCCCGGCGCCGACGCCGCTGGTGGCCGGGGCCATACAGGGGGACATGGCACCGGTGGCCTGGCCTGACCCGACCCCTGCCGTCGCTGCTGTCCCCGCCTCTCGGCAGTCGGGGGTGGCGTCGCAACCGACTCGGGGACGACTGCCGGCCGCCGGCCGCCCGGCGTGAGCATCAGCGCTGGACGCCGGTCCGTGGGGCAGGGGAGCCCGGCTCCTCAGTTCCACGGACCGCGGGGCACCCGGCACAGAACGCATCACTCCGCGCGCTTCGGGTACGCGACGTTCGGCACTGTCCTCACCGTATCGGAGACGCCATGACAGAAGAGATCAAGGATCAGCAGACCGGACGATTCTGCAAGGCATGCGGCACGCCTGCCGAAGGCGGGACGTTGTGTGAGCACTGCGGGGCCGTTCTGGACCTGCCGGACCGCGCCGGGCTGACCGAGGATCAGGGCGCCACCGTCCGCCGGGACTTCGAGGGGCGCGGACAGAGGTGAACACAGCGCCGGAGAAGGGGTTCCGGACAGAGGCGGACGGACTCCGCGGCGCCCCCTTGGCCGAACGCACGGCGGGGTACATGGCTCGGCATGGCACCGAGAACTGATCACCTCGTCTCTGCGGGCTGTACGGAGATCCGGCCCTACCCCAGTTCCGCCGCGCGCCTCTTGAGGTCTTCGGCGAACGCGTCCCAGTCCGGCCCGAAGGACAACAGGTCCGCTGCCGCCTCCCGGAGCAGTTGCGGGTCGTCGGGGCGCTGCAGGCAGGCCAGCCGGTAGGCGAGATTGCGGGCCCAGGGCGGCAGGGCCATCCAGTCCTCGGTGAGGACGTCACGGAGCATGGCGAGGATCTCGTCGGCCGTCGCGAAGGTGAGCTGCTCGACGAACTCACGGGCCGCTTCGTTGACCTGCCGGCTGTCGGCGCCGTCGATGGCCTGGCTGAGGCTCCTGGCCGCGGGGGTCGGATCGGGCATCTGTCGCTTCTCCTGACGAAGTGTTTCCGTCGCCCGGGAGCGCCGGAGCGCCGGGGCGGTCGTGGACGGTACGGGCGCCCAGACCCTAACAGTCGATCCCGGCGCTGCCCGAACAGCCGGTGCGGCGCCGGGATCGAGGGCTCTGCGCTACGGGTTGAGCCAGTAGGTGGACAGCTGGTAGGCCCCGTCCGGCCGCTGGATGACCCGGTAGCCGACGTCGTGCCCGTCGATCTGTACCGACCTGTCGAGCGGGCCGGTGAACTCGGGGGTTCCGGCGCGGGGAACGGCTCCGCCGTCCTTCATGTACCCGTACACGTCGGAGACGATCGCCTGCTCGATCTGGTCGGGCTTCAGGTTCGTGGTGCGCAGGTCGTTCGTGGTCCCGCCCGGTCCGGTGTGGGCCCGGTCGTAGCCGTGGCCGGTGTTGAAGTGCCACTGGTCGTCGCCCACCTTGGCGGAGCGCTTGAGGTCCTGCCCCTCGCCCTTGGAGGTGTACTCGCCGATGGCCGGGCCGTCACCGTTCGAGTACGGGGACAGGCCGAAGGGGTCGCACACGGTGTGCGGGTTGGTCACGTAGGCGACCGGGTTCGGCGCGGGCGAGAGCCCCAGCGGGTCCGCGGACGTGTACCGGCCGGTCTCCGGGTCGTAGTGGCGGAAGAGGTTGTAGTGGAGGCCGGTCTCCGGGTCGTAGTACTGGCCGGGGAAGCGCAGCGGGGTGTACGCCGTGCTGGAGCGGGACCAGGCGGTGGTCCCCCACAGAGTGGTGCGGGTGCGCCAGGCGATGTCCCCGGACTCGTCGACCAGTTCGGTCGGGGTGCCGATCAGGTCGGTGGCCACGGCGAAGAAGCGCCGGTCGATCTCCTCCTGACGGGCGTCCGCCGTGAGGATCCGTTCGGTCTGCGCCAGGGGCACGAGGCCGCGGTGCTCCCAGGTGAGCGCCACCGGGCGGGGCAGGTCGCCGGAGACGGTGGTCTGTTCGCAGAGGGTCAGGCCGTCCCAGGTGAAACGGATCTCCTCCGCCACGGTCTCGCCGTCCGCCGCCAGGCGCTGCTTGGCGGTGCGCCGGCCCAGGGGGTCGTAGCGGTAGCGCCAGCGGGTGCCGTCCGGGGTGACCACGGAGGTGAGACGGTCCTCGGCGTCCCACGTGTAGCGCCAGGTGTCCGGTTTGCGGGAGAGCCGGGTCTTCTGGCGCAGCGTGACGCGGCCCAGGGCGTCGTGCTCGAAGCGGACGTCACCCGCACGCGTGACACTGGTGCCGCTGTAGGCGCGGGGCCCGGTGGCCTCGTGGCCGGGGTGCGAGTCGGGCCAGGCGGCCGAGGACTGGTTGCCGCTGGCGTCGTAGGAGTACCGCTCGCTCCAGCCGCGCGCGTGGACGGCGGTGACCCGGCCGACCGGGTCGAGGTCGAAGGTGCGCGTCCCCGACACCAGGTCGGACGTCGCGGTGAGGCGGCCGTCGGCGCGGTAGGCGTACGTGCGCTCGTTGAGGGTGCGGGAGCCGGCGGTGAGGTGCTGGGCGGACAGCCGGCCCGCCTCGTCCCAGGCGGAGACCTGGGTGACGACGTCACCGAAGACGCGTGCCACTTCGCGTCCGGCCGCGTCGTGCGTGAAGGTGATGTCGTGGCCCCCGGAGGTCACCCGGGTGGGGCGGCCCGCGGCGTCGTAGGCGTAGCTCGTGACCAGCCCGGTGGGGGTGGTGCGACGGATCCGGCGGCCGGCGGCGTCGTAGGCGTGGTCCAGGGCGCGGCCGTCGACGAGTTCGGTCCTGAGCCGGCCGCACCGGTCGTAGCGGCGCACCAGTTCGCTGTCCGGACTCGACGCCTGGATCAGGCGTCCGGCGCGGTCGTAGGTGTGGACCGTGACCCGGCCCCCGGCCTCCTTGCGGATCACCCGGCCGAGCTCGTCGTACGCGTACGCGGCCACGCCGCCGAGGTGATCGGTCCGGGTGGTGAGCTGTCCGGCGGCGTCGAGGCCGTAGGTGACGGTGCGGCCGTCGAAGTCGGTCTCGGAGACGAGCCGGCCGGCCCGGTCGTACCCGTACGTCCAGACGAGCCCCTGCGGGTCGGTGACCCGGGTCAGCCGCAGGCCGGCGTCGTGCTCGAACTCGTACCGCGCGCCGTCGGGCCGGGTGCGGGCGGCGAGGAGGTCGAAGTGGGTGTACTCGAAGCGGGACACCCCGCCGGCCGGGTCGGTGTGGGTGAGGCAGTTGCCCTCGCCGTCGTAGGTCCAGGACTCGGTGGCGCCGTCGGGGCCGGTGCGCCTGGCGAGTTGCCCGTCGGCGTGCCACTCCAGGCGGGTGACGGCGCCCACCGGGTCGGTGATGCGGACCGGACGGCCGAGGCCGTCGCGTTCCAGACGGGTGGTCCCGCCGGCAGGGTCGGTCACCTCCGCGGGGCGGCCGGCCCGGTCGCAGCGCACGACGGTGGTGGCACCCAGGACATCGGTGACCGACGTCAGGAGACCGGCCTCGTCGTACGTGTAGCGGGTGGTGCGGCCGGCCGGATCGGTCACCGCGGTGCGGTTCCCCCGCTCGTCGAACTCCTGGAGCCACCGGGCGCCGTCCGGGTCCCGACGCTCCGTGGGCAGGCCGGACGGGCCGCGTACGACACGGAGTTCGGTGCCGTCGGGACGGGTGACCGTGACCAGCCGGCCCTCCTTGTCGTGGGAGAACGCCGTGGTGCGTCCGAGTGGGTCGGTGCGGGTGAGGAGGTTGCCGTGGGTGTCGTAGGTGAAGTGGGTGGTGTGGCCGAGGGGGTCGGTGGTGGCGATCACCCGGCAGCGGTGGTCGATGAGGTGGCGGGTGACGCGGCCGT